>JAQUYY010000094.1 GCA_028691575.1 Candidatus Gastranaerophilales bacterium | reverse complement strand
CCTGACCATTCAAATGACATATCATTCGGAAGTTCTCTTTTTGCAATTTCACTCATTGCTGCAATAGCCTGTCCGGAACTCATGTCTTGTCCCGGAGAACCACTGATTTGTACAGATCTAAACTGGTTAAATCTACTTAAAGTAAGTGGTCCAACCGTAGATTTTATATCAACAACACTTGTTATCGGCAAAATTTCTCCGCTTGAATTTTTTACATAAATTTTTTCAATATCAGCAGGATTACGCCTAAAATCTGAATCCGCCTGCATTTGAACCTTAAACACTCTTCCCAGTTTGTTAAAATCATTAATATATGATGAACCAAAATAAGAATTAAGCGTTGAATATATTTCTGTTAACGAAACACCTTGCGCAAGAGCTTTTTTAGTATCAACATTAATCATTAACTGAGGCAAATTAGCCTGAAATGTTGAAAAAACTCTTTGCAATCTGGAATCTTGATTAGCTTTCATTAAAAGCATGCCCATCTGTTGAGCAAGATATTGCGGTGAATTATCGCCAATATCTTGAAGCTGAAATTCAAATCCGCCAAACATACCTAAACCCGGAATCGGCGATGGCGCAAATGTTGTCACTTGTGCATCAGGAGTTGCACCCAAAACTTTATTCATTTTATTTAACATAGCAGATATTGATAAATCTTTAGACTGCCTTTTGCTCCAATCATCAAGTTGGCAAACTATAAATCCGCTGTTTGAACCGCCAAATCCAACATAAGTAATTGTTCTTATTACACCTTTAAAATTTTTAACTTTTGCCTCAAGTTTTTTTACAACCTCATTTGTTCTAGCTAAAGAAGCACCATCGGGCAATTGAACATATGTAAAAGTAACAGCTTTATCTTCATCCGGTAAAAATCCTGATGGAATAAATTTGTACAAAACACCTGCTGCGAAAAAAAGGCTTAAAACAATTATTATAGTTAATTTCTGGTTATTTATAAATAATTTTGCTCCTTCAATATATTCATTAGCTATTTTATTAAACACTTTATTGAACTTATCAAAGAAATTTTCATTTCTAACTTTTCTGTCTTTTTGAGCCTTAAGTATTGTTGCACTTAATGCAGGTGATAATGTCAAAGCTACAAGTGTTGAAAGAGATACTGCAACTGAAATACCGACTGCAAACTGTTTGTATAATTTACCTGTTATCCCCGGCAAAAATGCTACCGGAACAAATACGGCCAACAAAACCAAAGTAGTTGCTATTACAGCTCCGCCAACTTCAGACATAGTTTTAAATGCTGCATCTCTTGGATTCTCACCATTTTCAATGTGTCTTTGAACATTCTCAATTACAACAATAGCATCATCTACGACCGTTCCAACCGCCAGCACCAGCCCGAATAAAGTTATTGTATTTATGGAAAAACCGAATATATTTAAAAAAGTCAGAGTACCTATTAAAGCAACCGGCATAGCAAAAAACGGAATTAAAGTAGATCTAAAATCCCCTAAAAACACATAGGTAATAGCTACGACAAGTATTAAGGCAATCAGAATTGTTTTAATTACTTCACTAAGCGATTTTTTAACGAAATCTGTCTCATCTCTTATTACCTGATATTTAACACCGTCAGGGAATCTGCTTGATATTTCCTGCATTTTCTTTGTAATATCATTGGCTACCTGAATGGAATTAGCATCTGAAAGCTGTTTTACCGACATAATAATACAAGGGTCACCGTTTACACGCCCATACGCAGTATAATTTTGAGATCCTAACTCTACTCTTGCTATATCTTTTATTTTAATGCTTGAACCATCCAAATTAGAACGAACAATAATATCTTCGAACTCTGCAACAGTCTTTAATCGCCCTTTTGTTTTTAAAATAAGCTGAAATTTTTGCTTATCAACAATAGGCTCTTGTCCTACACTTCCTGCTGCGATTTGAATATTTTGCGCATTTATTGCAGCCGAAATTTCCGATGGAGTTACACCTAAACTTGCCATTTTATCTGGGTTAAGCCATATTCTCATTCCAAAATCTTTAGCTCCGAATATTTCAACTTCTCCAACTCCTTTTATTCGAGCCAGTTCATCTTTAACATAAACGGAACCATAATTGCTTAACATAATGTCGTCATACATCTCATTTGGAGAATAAAGGCTTATTAACATCAAACCGGGTCCGCCAACACGCTCTTTTACTCCTAATCCATATCTTTTAACTTCTTCAGGTAACCTTGCATTGGCTAATTGAAGCCTATTTTGAACTTTAACCAATGCCATATCAGAATTCGTCCCTACTTTAAAGAAAATTTCAAGCTCATATGCACCGTTAGTACTGCTAGAATTCATATAAAGCATATCTTCAACACCATTTATTTCAGCTTCTATCACAGATGCAACGGAAGATTCCACTACTTCGGCATCTGCCCCCGGATATACGGCATTAACACAAATTTGAGGTGGTGTTATCATCGGATATTCTTCTAATGGAAGTTTTGTTATTGAAATAAGACCGGCTAATACTATAATTATCGATATAACAATTGCAAATCGTGGTCTATCTATGAAAAAATTACTGAACATCTTTATTTCCTTCTTGATTTTCTGCAATAACATTTACTTTGATCTCAGGCCTTATTTTCTGTAATCCCTTCATAATAACGGATTCGTCTTTTTCTAAACCATTTTCAATAATCCAAAAATCATTATATGCTCCGGCAGTTTCTATCGGTTTGGCTTTTACTGTATTTTCTTTGTCCAATATATAAACATATTTGCCTGCCGGATTTTCCATTACAGCTTCTTGAGGAACTATAAGCTTTTTGACAGGAATATTGGAATAAATATTCACTGTAACAAATTGACCGGGCAATAAAAGCATGTTTGGATTTGCAAAAGTTGCACGTACTTTTATTGTTCCTGTTAATTGGTCTATAGAGTTGTTATAAAAATCCTCAATACCCTTATGTTGGTATGTAGTGCCATCGGGCAATTCGATTTCTATTTTTCGATTTTTAAAATCTTGTTTATTTTGCTGCAATTTCAAAAAATCTTTTGAACTTAAGCTAAAAGTCACATATATTGGATCTACACTTACAATATTAGCCAAATTTCCTGTTGTTGCACTAATATAATTCCCTTCTGTTATTGTAAGGTCACTAATTCTACCACTAACAGGCGCATATATTTTTGTGTAACTTAAATTAAGTTTAGCATTGTCTAAAAGAGCCATTTGCATATCTACAGCAGCTTTTGCTCTATCCCTCGTTGCTAATGCAGAATCATGAGCCGATTTGCTTATGCAGCCTCTTTCCAAAAGTTCGGACATACGAATATAATTTTTTTCAGCTTCTGTCAATGCTGCTTTTGCATCTTCCACGCTTGCTTTTGCTTGTTTAACAGATATTTCATACTGATCCGGCTCTATGATAAAAAGCAAATCTCCTTTATTTACATAAGAACCTTCTTCAAAATAACGTTTTTGCAAATACCCTTGCAGCCTTGCTCTTAATCCAACTGAATATTTTGAAGCCACTCTACCGACTGCTTCTGCTTTATCTATAATTTCTGTTTCCTGAACTTGTGTTAAAGATACTGACGGCATCGGCATCTGTCTTTTTTTCATCACAAATCCCGCATAAATATTTCTGCCAACCGCAAAGCACATCAATCCCAATAGTATTGCAACAACTAATGTTCGTTTTTTCATAATTATATCCTTATCTCTTCTAATTTCATTTGTTCCACACCTGCCAATAAAAATTTAGTGATTTGCTCTGCAAAAACATCTATTTCAACTTTTGCCGGAGCCGTTTCGCCAAAAAAATAGTCTTTTGCTTTTTTATGTTTTGCCAATGTTATTATTTGCGACATTAAAACAAACATGCAATAACTTTCCTTAAATTCATTTGAATTTTCCCCCAAAAGTTTGCGAAAAATTCCTTTAACAAATTCCATGTGTTTTTCTAATGTATTTTTAAATATATCGTCATAAGTTTCATCTGTAAAAGGATCTTCATTACATAAAATTTCAAAAAACCACTTGCTTTTATCATTTCTAAATATAGTATTTAACCTTGTTTTTACAATTTTCCTAAGCTGTTCTTCCGGATTAAAATCTTTAATTTTTTGGGCTAAAATTGATTCCTCTGTCATGCTATAAGTTGTAGACAGCACTTCTTTAAACAAATTTTCTTTACTTCCAAAGTAGTAATTTATAGAAATCTGGTATGTATCGGCAGCTTTGCAAATATCTCGAATAGTGGTCTTTTTATAACCTTTTTCTGCAAAAAGCTGACAAGCTGCTTCTAAAATCTTTTCTCTTGAAGTTTCCGGTTCTTTTATCATTAAAATCACCCATTAAGCCATCCATTTAATACGATTGTATTATACAAGTATATTATTTGCAATATTTTTTTAAAATCCCCTGTTTGTATGAAACATGTAGTATTGTAAACTATTTGTTTTTTCTAAAAAAACTCGCTATCCTGAATAGCAATAGAGTAATTTTTTATGAGATTCATAATGAGTAAAAATCCTTCAAAAATTGTAATAGTTGACGATGAGCCAATGGTAACAGCATCTTTAAAAGCATTGTTATCCTTAGAAGGCATTCATAATGCCGAATTTTTTAATTCTCCGATGAAAGCTCTTGAATTTATTAAAAACAATAGCATCTCATTAATAATGTCTGATTTTTTAATGCCTGAGATGAACGGCATCGAATTTTTAACAAAAGTTAAAGAAATTCATCCCGAAATCAGTTTGATTTTACTCACAGGGTACGCTGATAAGGAAAATGCAATAAAAGCTATTAATGATATCGGCATATATAAATATATAGAAAAACCTTGGGATAACGATTCTTTATTATTGACAATAAGAAACGGTATTGAAAGAAGTTTTCTTGTTAAAAATTTAAACCAAAAAATAGATGAATTATCAAAAACCAAAGCTGAGCTTGAAAATTATAACGAAAAATTAGAGCTGACAGTTCGCAACAGAACGCAAGATTTAATGAGAGCCAACTCTAAACTTAGCGGTATTATTACCAATTGCGCCGATGGAATTGTAACAATTTCAACTGACGATAAAATTATTCATTTTAACGCGTCATTTGTGAAATTAACCGCACTAGCCGAACAAGATTTAAATAATACTAAATTTTCATCACTTTTTATAAATAATAAAAATAAGAATATTTTTGAAGAAATTTCATCGCAAAAGGATGTTTTTATCAGGGATTATTTATTAATAAATCAAAAAGAAGAAAAAAATATTCCTGTTGAAATCAGTTTTGCCCCAATCCAAACAAAAAATGAGGTTTCAAACAGCTATGTTGCTGTAATTAGAGATATTACGCCTCAACTTGAAGCTGAAAGATTAAGGGATGACTTTATTGCAACCTTAACTCATGACTTAAGAACTCCTCTGCTTGCAGCTATTCAGACATTGCAATTTTTCCTTGACGGCTCATTGGGAGAGCTTAACGGAAGACAATTTCAGCTTTTATCGACAATGATATCAAGTAATCAAGATATGCTCGGACTGGTAAATGCTTTGCTTGAAGTTTATAAGTATGAATCAGGTCAATTAAGTCTTTATTGCGAAAACATTAATTTGAATGAAATTCTAGATGAATGCATTTCAAAAGTTACGCCACTTGCAGAGAAGAAAAATATAATAATTAATAAAAACCTAAAAAATATAATTCAAGGTTATGTTGATAAGCAGGAAATAAGAAGAGTTTTTGCAAATCTATTAGGAAATGCCGTAAATTATACCTATGAAAACGGCAATATTAATGTATCAATGGAAGATATAAACGATGAAATAATTGTTTGCGTTGAAGATACAGGAATGGGGATTCCCAATGAGGATATTCCAAAGATGTTTAAAAGATTTTCGCAGGGGACAAAGCAAAAACGCTCAACAGGAACGGGATTAGGGCTTTATTTAAGCAGACAAATTATTGAAGCTCATTACGGAAAAATTTGGCTTGAAAGTGAATTAGAAAAAGGCAGTAAGTTTTTCTTTTCCCTAAAAAAATGTCCCTCAATAGTAATCGCCGATAAATCGTGTCCGACTGAGCTTGTTTCAGCATCGCAAAGACATGACGATTCAATATCGAATATAAAATAACGATTTAGCGGTAGTATCATATAAAGTTAACAGTAAAGATGAGTATAAGGTGTTGTTATGAATGAAAATAAGAAAATTCAAGTACTGCTGGTTGAAGACCATACAATGACAAGAATGGGCTTGCAGCTTGTCATTGAGAAAAGTGCTGATATTCAAATTGTGGGTGAAGCTGAAAACGGTAGGCAAGCTGTTGATTTGGCTAAAAAGCTGATTCCCGATGTAATTCTTATGGATATCGGATTGCCGATAATAGACGGGATTGAAGCTACAAGACAAATTAAAGACAATTCAATTGATTCTAAAATTTTGATTTTTACATCAAGAGAATCCGAAGAAGACGTTTTTGCTGCATTTAGCGCTGGAGCTGATTCATATATTATGAAAGGCGCAAATCCCGAGCAAATTATTACTGCAATAAAATCGGTAAATGACGGTGTAGCTTGGCTTGATCCTTTAATTGCAAAAATGGTTTTAAAAAATATCAATAAACGACCTGTTCATACAAGCTCCTCTGACGGGTTTTCAAAAAATTCTTTTTCTTCTCCGTTTGCATCAACCTTAACAGAAAGAGAATTGGAGGTTCTATCACTAATTGTAGAAGGACTTTCTAACCCTCAAATAGCTGAAAGGTTAATTATATCAAGGGCAACAGCTAAAGCACATGTACATAGCATCCTTCAGAAACTTTGCGTAAGTGACAGAACACAAGCTGCTGTTATGGCAATGAGAGAAGGTATTGTATAGTCAAAATGAATTTCAAGAGATATTTTATTTATTCAATAATTATTGCTCTGTGCTTTACAGCGACTAAAGCACAGAGTTTTGCTCTTGAAACTCCTA
>JAQUYY010000093.1 GCA_028691575.1 Candidatus Gastranaerophilales bacterium | reverse complement strand
AAGTGCCTTGCGTAACAGTATTTTAAATCTCGGCAGAATTCCTGATATTGTTTATCAGGATAACGGTGGAGCTTTTAAGGCAAAGTTTTTCCAAGGCAGCAAAGATTTTGAAGAGTTAGGATTTAGCGGACTATACGGCAGGCTTGGAATAAAGTCTGTATTTGCTGCTCCATATAATGCAAGGGCAAAAGTAATAGAAAGATTCTTTCTTGAATTTCAGGAAAGTTTTGAAAAGCTTCTTCCAAGCTATATAGGAACTTCAATAGATAAGAAGCCTGCCTATTTAAAAAGAAATGAAAAACTTCATAAACAAATTCACAATGATTATGTACCTACAATTCAAGAAGTAATTAGGATGATTGATTGTTGGCAGGAGTATAAAAAAGATACCACTAATTATCAATTAAATTTAATAAAATAAGTGCCATAATAATGTCAACGAATAAAACAGATGGTGCTGAATTATGAAAATAGTGGAAGTTTGGCGTGAAAAATTTTTCAAACTAAATAATCGTATTGATGAGATATCAAACGTAGTTCCAACTACACATATTTGGGTAGAAAATACATCCAATATTAAAGTATACAGACCTAAAAGCAATATCATCAAAGCGAGAAAAAAGAGATAAGAGTAGAATATATTGCGACCCCAAAAGCTGCTTATTATGCGGCTTTTTTCTTGTTTTTCCTTATAAAATAAATAAGAGCCGCAAGTAAAACTACAAGCACAGTTAGAACAACAATAATTATATCAATATACTTCATCATAGTTTCGCCAAAAAACATCAAGAGCAAGCCTACAATGAAAAATCTTGCTCCTCTGCCTATAAAACTTGCTATTAAAAAACCCGGCAAATGCATATTAAAAATACCACTTGCTATAGTAAAAACTTTGTAAGGAAGGGGGGTAAAAGCAGCTCCCAGAACAGCCCATATACTGTATTTATTGTACAATTTTTCAACTTTTTCAAGGTAATGAATTTTGTTTTTAAAGAAAAAATGAAAAGCAGGACGACCGCCAAATTTTCCGATAGCATAGCCAAAAGCTCCGCCAAGAGTAGAAAATATTGTGCAAATCAAAGCAAAATAGAGAGCTTTTTGAGGTTCATTCAATGACATCGGTATTAATAAAAAGTCTGGCGGAATCGGAAAAACACTGGATTCAATAAAAGCCAAAAAACCCAAGCCCGTTGTACCCATTTGCTCAAAAAATAATTTTATACCTTCAAAAAGATTATGCATCATTTAAAATTCTCTCCATAAGCTAAATTTTATCATAAATTTTAATGTCATTCCTAAAAATTTTATTATAAAAAGTAATTGTTTCACAAGTTTTATATATTGTAGGGAAAGGATTTTCTGAAGTTTTACAAATGCTTAAAACTCTTCCTCCGTTTGTCATGAAGCTGTTATTTTTTGATTTTACACCGGCATAAAAAATTTGAATATCATTATTAATTTTATCTAAATTTTTAATAATATCACCGGTAACAGGCTTTTGAGGATAACCTTTTGTGGCAAGTACAACGCATGCTGAAGTTCCTTCTTTCCAATCAATTTTAACAGCATCAAGCTTTTTTTCAATCGCATACTTAAAAATAAGCAATAAATCAGTATTTAAGTGCATTAGTAATGGTTGAGTTTCAGGATCACCAAGTCTTACATTATATTCCAAAACTTTTATGCCCTCGTTTGTGATGATTAAACCGGAATAAATAATTCCGACAAAATCAGCTTTTTCTTTAATTAAAGCATTTTGAAGATTTTCAATATAATAATTCAATTGTTTTTGAGTATTGGAATTTAATTTAACAGGACAGTAAGCCCCCATCCCACCTGTATTAGGAGCATCCATATCAGCTGAGAGCTTCTTGAAGTCCTTAGCAGAAATAAACGGCAGCAATATTTTGCCATCCCATATTGACATTAGTGAGATTTCTTCACCCTCTAAAAATTCTTCCATTAAAATTCTTTTCGATGCTTTGCCGAATTTACCGCTCAAATATTCTTGAATAGTGGATTTTGCAACATTTAAATCTTTAACAATACTAACTCCTTTACCTGCAGCAAGTCCATCAGCCTTAATGACAAATGGGGAATTAAAATCAGCTAAAGCAGCATCAATATTAATATTTTTATCAATAATTTTATACTTAGCAGTAGGTATATGATTTTTTAGCATAAATTCTTTGGCAAAAATTTTAGAACTCTCTAACTTCGCCCATTTTTTATTGACACCGATAACAGGAATATTTTTTGCTGAAAAAATATCCGCAATCCCATCTACTAAGGGTTGTTCCGGACCGACTATTAATAAATCAATTTTGTTTATTAAAGATTTTTTTGCTAAATCTTCAAAATTTTCATATTCTAGAACTTGCCCAAGATGAGAAAAACCATCGTTAGGATTTACAAGGTATAATTTTGTCAAAATAGGTGACTGAGAGATTTTCAAGGTAATTGCATGTTCTCTTGCACCACCACCAAAAATTAGTACTCGCATTGTTCAAACCCTTCTTGCAAAATACTTTCAATTACTTGCGGGTATGTCTGATGCTCAATATTATGAATCTCTTCTTCTAACTCTTCATAAGAAATGCCCGTTTTAACCTTATGAACAACCTGTTTTAAAATAGATCCGCCATCAAGCAAATTTGTAACCCTATGAATAGTAACTCCTATTTGGTTTACACCGGCATCATACGCTTGTTTAATAGCATTTTTTCCTTTAAAATCAGGCAATAACGATGGATGAATATTTATAAAATCACATAAATTAAGAACTTCAGGGGAAATAATCCTCATATACCCTGCCAGAACAGCTAAATCAAAATGATTTTTTTTAAAAAAATCATGCAAATCGTTATGTTGGATATAAAAATTTTTAATTCCCAATTCCTTTGCCCTTGCAAGAATAAAAGCATCTTTATTGTTTGAAATACAAACAATATCTGTATTTCCATTAAAATATTTTACTATAGCTTCAAAATTAGAACCGTTCCCCGACCCTAAAACGACAATTTTTTTCATATTAAATGACCTTTCCGATTACAAAAGGTGAAAATTTAGAACATATCTCAAAAATTGCGTTTTTATTTCTTTCAGAAGCGACTATAACCATCCCGACACCCATATTAAAGACATTAAACGCTTCATCAAAGCCAACAGAGGATTTTAAGGATTCAAACACATCTGATAAAAGAATTTGTGAAAAATCAATATCCAACGACAATTCATTCGATATAACCCTCATTGTGTTAGCCTTTATACCACCTCCGGTAATATTTGCACATGAGCGTATAAGACTATGCTCATTTAATTTTAGGATTTCATCAACATAAATATACGATGGCTCTAATGTTTTAGTAAAAATATCTTCTGAAATTTCTTTATTTTCATACAATTTTCTTATCAAAGTATACCCGTTAGCATGAGGTCCTGAAGATTTTAAGGCAATTAGCAAATCCCCCCTTTTAACATTATCAGAAGAAATAATTTTTTCATTCTTGACCATTCCAACCGCAAAACCTGCTATATCAAAAAGATTTTCTTTTATAATATCCGATAATTCAGATGTTTCCCCACCCAATAATGTACAATTATAAAAACTTAAACAAGATTGAAGCTCTTTAACAAAGGCAGATATAACGTTTTCATCGAGCTTATTTGTTGCAATATATCGATAAAAAACAAAGGAAAAGCCCCTGAACACACCAAATCATTCAAATTTGCAGCAACCAAATCTTTAGCAATAACATCATATTTATTTCGTTCAATCAAAGGAATTATTTTTGAGCCAATTCCGTCCGTACAGGCTGCAAACGTATAATCTTTGATAAAAGGATGATTTATCAAACCCGCAAATTTATTCGTATTTTGGTTAAGAGCATTTTTTATTAAACCAGTTAGAATATTGGCTTTTTCTATATTAACGCCGGCTATTTTGTAGTCCATAATCTTTCCTGAGAAAATTTTATTTTACAAAACAATTATAGCACCAACCAACTTTATCAAAAATATCAACTAAAGAATCCATAGTTAAAAATGTTACGCTATCAGCATTCAAATAGTTTGCAATAGCTTCATTTGACGGGTAATTATAAGCTAAAAGCTCTTCTTCGGAAGGAATATCAACACCCCATTTGCATGTATTTATTATTTTAGGGGAAGTTAGAACAATATGAACCTCTTTTGCCCCACTATTTCTTAAAATATTGATAATAGTTTTTGAAGTTGTACCTCTAACAATAGAATCATCCGTTAAAACAATTTTTTTACCTGCTATTACGGACTTTACAGGGGTTAATTTTTCATTAATAGCTTTTTGGCGTAATTCTTGACTAGGTTGAATAAAACTCCTTGTTTCCGTTTGATTTTTAATCAAACCCATATGAAACGGGATTTTCGATTGTTCAGAAAACCCTATTGCTGCCCAAAATCCACTATCCATAACAGGAATAACAACATCTGCATTATGTTTAAACTCTTTTGCAAGAGCTTTTCCAAGCTCAATCCTAGTATTATAGACATTTTTACCGAAAATATTTGATGTGGGTTTTGCAAAATAAATTTGTTCAAAAACACATTGTTTAAAATTTTCATTTTGTGCAAATTGTTTAATTTCGTAGCCTTTTGATGAAATCTCAATGCCTTGAGCAGGTAAAATTTCAATGATTTCTTTAATATTAAGGTGAGAAAATGCACAATCCTCCGAAGCTAAAAAACGCCCTTCTTCTGCATTGCAGAACATCAAAGGTTTATAGCCATATTTATCTCTAAACGCAAATATCTTATTATTAATTTTCAAAATAATACACCACGCACCTTTTGAAAAATTTTCGTTTAAAACCTTTGCTATATCATCAAATTCCCAATCATTAGGACATTTGTGAATTTGAGAAATAAGTTTATCCAGAATAACTTCAATTTCAGGCAAATTTTTATCAATTGCTTCTAAACAATGACCGTTAAAAGCAATCGATACACCGTTTTTAACAATCGGCTGAATATGTGCCAAATTACTCTTACTTCCGTGCGTAGAATAGCGAACATGCCCGATAGCTTTATTTGAAGTGCATTTTTGCAATAAATCATCAGTAAAAACCTCATTAATCAGGCCTTTTTGCTTAATTAAATCCTCATAAAAAGCAATCCCACAGCTTTCTTGGCCTCTATGCTGCAAAAGTTCAAGACCCGTCTTTATTATAGGAATTACATTTTCTTTAAAAGCAACTCCGCCAAATATTCCGCATTCTTCTTGTAATTTCATTTCCAAACCTTTTGATAGAGCGAATTATCAAAAATTTCAAATAATTCTTTAATTTCAATTTTAAAACTTCTAAAATCAAGCATTTTTCCTGAACAAACACCGATTTTTTTAAACGGGATTTTTGACTTTTTTAAGTAATTTTCTGTTTCTATCATATCACAAACTGATATCAAATATCTTGTTTGAATTTCCCCGAAAAGCTCTATTTCATTGATTAATTTAGTGTTATCATCTATTATAAACCCGACATTTCCTGCTCTTAAACTCTCAAATAATGCGCCCAATATGCCAAATTTTGAAATATCGTTGCATCCTTTTAGAATATCCTTATCTCTCAATGAAAATAGGAAATTCTGCAACTTCAAGTCCATTTTTATATTACTATTTGCAACTTTACCCGATAAAAAGCCATGCATTTCCCTAAAATAAACAGAACCACCAATATCAGAGTGTAAATCAATTTGATTACCAATAACATAAACTGTTTCATTTTCTTTAAAAGCTGTTCTTATAATATTTTTATGGCTATTAGTATGCCCTAACATACCAATTACAGGTGTTGGCAATATTTTTCTACCTTCAATTTCGTTGTACAAAGAAACATTGCCTGAAACAACAGGAATATTTAATTCTTTACAGGCTTTTGTAATACCTTTTATAGAATTTTCAAGCTGATAGGCGATTTCAGGATTTTCAGGACTTGAAAAGTTTAAACAATTCGTAATTGCCTTTGGCTCAAAACCATTGGCAACAGCATTGCGATAGCTTTCCAAAACTGTATTTATAGCGCCATTATATGGATTTAAATAAACTTGTAACGGATTTGAATCCATATTCAATGAAATATAAGTATCATTCTCAAACAGCCATACACCCGAACTTCCAAATTCTGTGGGTTTAATAGCTGTTCTATTTCCTATCATATAGTCATATTGCTCAAAAATCGATTTTTTAGATGCGAAGTTAGGGCTTGCAATGACTTTTTTAATGCACTCCGCTGTTAATTTTGAATTTGGATGTTTGAAAAACTTATTTTTCTTTATACTAGCTGATTTTAGTTTGTACGTAGGAGGTTCATTTAAAATTTCAGGTGTAACATTTGCCACTAATTCATCATTCAAAAAGAGCCTGTAACCCTTATCGATAGTAGTTTTTCCAACGACAGACATTGGAAGTTGATGCTTATTTGTTATTTCCTTAATTTTTTCAATTCCACATTTTTGAACCGCAAACACCATTCTCTCTTGTGTTTCAGAGAGCATAATTTCTTCAGACAAAAGCTCTGATTGAGTATGGACTTTATCTAAATATAATTCAACCCCACAATTACCTTTATATGCCATTTCGCTGGTAGTTGAAAGTATTCCTGCTGCTCCACAATCTTGACAAGCAATAACTTCAGGTATATCCATAATCTCTAATGATGATTCCATAAGCAATTTACCCATAAACGGATCGGCAATCTGAATGGATAACTTATTTTCATGATTATTTTCAAGCTCTTTTGAAGCAAAAGATGCACCATGCAAACCATCTTTTCCGGTGGCAGAACCGATAAGAATAATATAGCAATCTGCAATTGCTTTTGCTGTCTTAATTTTATCCTTATGAACAATCCCGGTCGCTAAAACATTAACTAACGGCAAATTATTATAACTATCGTCAAAAAATGTCTCACCGCCAATGTTTGGAATACCTATACAA
>JAQUYY010000092.1 GCA_028691575.1 Candidatus Gastranaerophilales bacterium | reverse complement strand
GAGAAGCTAAAGTTAATACCAGCTGGGTTAATATTAATTCCGAGTATGAGGAGGCTATTTATAACTTTATTAACAGAGTTTTAGGCTCTTCTAAAAAACATCCTTTCTGGACTGAGTTTCTGGATTTATACAATGAAATCTACAAAACTGCGCATATATATTCTTTGGCTCAATCAGTTTTGAAGATCACATCTCCGGGAGTTCCTGATATTTATCAGGGAACAGAAATTCAAAATCTAACTCTGGTTGATCCTGATAACAGAAAAAAAGTTAATTATGACAAAATTTGGCATTTTTATGAAAAATTAAACAATATAATTTTCTCGGGTAAAGAAATTACAGATTCTAAGCAATTTTCTGATATTGAAAATGAAGCCATAAAGCTGTTTATAACCCATATTGGTCTAAATTTCAGAAAAGATAATATCGATGTGTTTAATAAAGGTGAATATATCCCTATTGAGGTTATAGGGGAGAAATCAGATAATATCATTGCATTTGCCAGAAAATCAAAAGATAAAACAGTTATAACTGTTGTTCCTGTTTTGGTTCATAATGGTAAATTCCCTATAAATAAAGATTTTTGGGCAGATACTCAAATTGTTTTACCTCGAAATTTTGACAAGAATAAATATTATGATATTTTCACTAAAAAAACTTTTGAAACAGACTCTAGCTTAAAATTAGCGGATATATTTTCAGACCTGCCAATTTCTGTAATATCAAGTTTCTAAATACGAAATCAATTATTATAAGTGAAATTGCCGTAATGTTTTGTAATTAATGGTTGGTTTATTTTTGCCTATTTGCTACATTGTTAATGAGGCATTATGAATAGTTAGGTAAAATTTTAAATGAATAATATTAGAGAGAAATTGCGAAACATCGCAATTATTGCGCACGTTGATCATGGCAAAACAACACTTGTAGACTGTATGCTTAAGCAAAGTGGTATTTTTAGGGAAAATGAAGTTGTCCAAGAAAGAGTTTTAGATTCAAATGATTTGGAAAGAGAAAGAGGAATTACAATTCTTTCTAAAAATATTTGCATCAACTACGAAGATTATAGAATTAATGTTGTGGATACCCCCGGACACGCTGATTTTGGCGGAGAAGTAGAAAGAGTTTTAGGAATGGTAGACGGTGCTCTGTTAATTGTAGATGCCGCAGAAGGTCCTATGCCACAAACCAGATTTGTTTTATCAAAAGCATTAGAGCTTGGTTTAAGAATAATTGTTGTAATTAATAAAATTGATAGACAAGGTGCAGACCCTCATAAGGCATTGGATAAAGTTTTTGAATTATTTCTTGAGCTTACTGATATCGAAGAATTGCTGGATTTTCCTGTAGTTTACACAAGTGCTATAGCAGGTATTGCTAAAAATGAAATAGAAGATAACGCAGAAAATTTTAAGCCGTTATTTAACGCAATTATCAACAATATAAAACCTCCAAAAGGAAATACCGAATCGAATTTGCAATTTCATGTAACCACATTGGATTACAGCGATTATTTAGGAAGAATTGCAATCGGAAGAATAGTAAACGGTTCAATCCAAAACAGCCAACAGGTTTCATTAATCAATAGAGACGGAAAAGTAATAAAAGGAAAGGTTTCTAAGCTTTTAGGTTTTAGCGGCTTAGGAAGAGTTGAAATAAACAACGCCTCTGCCGGAGATATTGTAGGTATTGCAGGTTTTGCCGATATACAAATCGGAGAAACTATTTCATCTGTTGAAAATCCTCAAGCATCACCACTTATTGATATTGATGAGCCAACTTTGCAGATGAACTTTTCTGTTAATGATTCGCCATTCTGCGGTCAGGAAGGCAAATTTGTTACTTCAAGACAATTAAGGAAAAGACTTTATCTTGAGCTTGAAAAAAATGTCAGTTTAAGAGTTGAAGATACTGAAAATACGGATATTTTTAAAGTAAGTGGTCGAGGAGAGCTGCATTTAGGTATTTTAATCGAAACAATGAGGCGTGAAGGCTACGAATTTCAGGTAAGTAAGCCGGAAGTTATTTATAAAGAAATTGACGGCACAAAATGTGAACCTTTTGAAAATTTAATTGTTGATGTCCCGGATGAATTTGCCGGCTGCAGCATTGATAGATTAGCTTCAAGAAAAGGTGAAATGCTTGAAATGTCATCTAACGGGATTCGTACGAATATGACTTTTATTATACCTGCAAGAGGTTTGATAGGTTTCAGAAGTGAATTTATCAGAATGACAAAGGGTGAAGGTATTATGTATCATACTTTTGATACATATAAACCGATGCTTGGGGATATAGCGAAATCACGAAACGGCTCACTGATTGCGCATGAGGATGGTGAAGCTATTCCATATGCCCTTCAGCAGTTTGAAGATAGAGGTGTATTCTTCTTAAAACCTAAAACCAGAATTTATCGAGGAATGATTGTCGGTGAAAGAAACAGACCTAACGATTTATTGATAAATGTTTGCAAAACAAAGAAACTTACCAACATGAGAAGTGCAACTGCAGATGTGATGGTAACTTTATCTTCACCAAGACAAATGTCACTGGAAGATTGCCTTGAATACATTGCAGAAGATGAATTGGTCGAAATTACACCCGAAAATGTCCGCATGAGAAAAGCTAACTGGGTTAGATTGGATAAAATTTAAAAATAAAACAGTTTTGATGTTTTATGCAAATAAAAAGTAAAATATGATTTACAATTTATATAATAAAACTCGACATACAATCGAGTTTTATTTATTATTATGATAAACTTAATATTTTTATATAGTTTGAATTCAAGCAGCGTGGGCTTTAGCCCACGCTGCTTGCTTAATTAACCTTAAAGATGTATGAAGACAAGAGTGTTAATACCATAATTTACACCCAATTAAATGGCTGTAATACTTTTATTGCAATGGTTTTGTGGATTTACAAGAGTTGAAGAATATATTAATATATCCTAGTAAATGATATTCATAAAAAAAAGGGGAAAATTATGTTTAAACCAAACAAAATGCTTTACAGGGCGGGCATCATCGGAAAAAATCAGCCGATAGATTTGGACTTCACTCTCCCCAAAATCCCACCTTTAGATAGTATAAGTAAAAACTCAGCTATAGGCATTGTTAAAGACGTTATCAACATACAAAAAAATAAGATAAACTATTTACTTAGTTCTGTAGCTAACTCCACAAATCAAGATGATTATGAGAATTCTTTAAAAAATTATTCTGAAGAAAAATATAAGCTGGACAGGCTTGAGGAGAAGTTTAACAAAGCCTGTTTGGGTATGAATACTGAATCTCAAGATGAGGAAGAAGAAGATATACCTAAAGGTGACGAGGAATCAGATGAAGAGGACCAGAATCCTTTAGAAGAATTATGGAAAGATCTTAAAGATAAATTTGAACCTGAATATCCTAGGCGACAGTGGGAAAGTGGAGGACCTGATGCATAATTCATTGAACCGTTGGGCGGTTGATTTTTAAGGCTTCGTTGTTTTTCTTAATATGTTTTTTGCACTTTTGTTCTTTAAAACCTAATTCAAGCGATTTTTTATACATTTCGTTTGATTCTGTAAATCTACCTTGGTCTTGGTAAACTAAACCAAGTGCATAATAAGCCTTAGGGTACTTTGGGTTGATTAAAATGCTTTTATTTAAGTATTCGATAGCTTTTTCGTATTCATTTTCAAAAATATACGAAGCGCCTAAACTTGCATAAGCTTTATAATACTGGCTATCAAGCTCAATTGCCTTCTTTTGCTCTTTTATTACATTTTTAAAGTCTTTGGTATAAAAATAGCAAACACCCAGATTATAATGTGATTGGGCACTATTAGGATTATTTTTAACTTCTTCTTGAGCTAATTCGATAGCTTGATTGGCAAATTTTAAAGATTGCAACTTTTTACCCTGGTCAAGGTATTTTTCACTTAAATCAAGTAAGTTATTTCCGATATTATTTTTGCAATCTGCTGCTTTATAACCAAGTTCAAGGGACTTTTGGAACATCTTGGTTGATTCTTCAAGCCTATTTAGTTCTTGATTTGCATATCCTAGTGCAAAATAAGCATAGGGATATTTCGGGTCGAATAATAGACTTTTGTTCGAGTATTCAATTGCTTTTTCGTATTTTTTTTCAATTATATACAAAACAGCAATTGCATTGTAAGCTTGATAGTAGGTATTATCCAAATTCAGTGCTTTTTTTTGCTCTTTCATCGCTTTTTTATAGTCTTTTGCTTGGAAATAGCAACGCCCTAAATTATAATGCAATTTTGCACTTTCAGGATTTAACTTTATAGCTTGTTTGGCTGATTTGACAGCTTGATGATAATTACCTTCATTATAATATTTTTTACTGTTTTCATAATGTTGCTCAAACCCTTTTGCTGCAACATAACAAGGGCTGATTACAATTGACAGCATTAAAATTAAAAGTATAATTTTTTTCATGACTTAATTGTAACATATTTTAAGATTTTCGTAAATCTTCTTTTTATAAAAACATCAATAGGCGTTAAAATATACATTAAAATTCACCTTAAAAAAACAAGAGAAGAAGTCATTTTAACTTCTTCTCTAATTCGATTTTTAAATTTATGCAGCTTTATAAAATTCACCTATTTCTCTTGGCAAATTGGCAACGATATCTTCACTTTCGCCGGCCGCAATTTGCTCTTTTAAAATATGAAAAACTGCTTTTGTAAGTTTTTCGGCATGAATTTTCAAATTTTCTCTTAATAATTCATTTTCGACAAGCATTATAAATTCAGTTAAATGTCTGAATTTTAGACGCTGATTTTTGAGATTATATAGACTTGTTATCCAAACTTCATCAAACCACATTTTTTTAAGCTCAGCCGGAAGTTGAGAAGCTACATCTTTTGATTCTTCTTCCTGAAGCCTGTGGCTTAATATGCTAAACACAATCAAAATACCTCTTTCAGCTTCATGTTTATCTTCTATTTGAGCATAATCCATAACTTTTTTAATAAATTCATTCGTATTCATACTTTATACCTCACACTATTTTAACCGTCATAAAAATTATAATGGTGTTTCAAGGGTAATTACATCAGTATTTCCGACAAAAATTAAAGAGCATAGCAGTCTTAAAAAGCTAATACTTTTAGGCTAATTTTTAAATAGTGAATTGATACTATGTAAAAAAAAATTCTTTTGTTAAAATTTAAGTTATGAAAGAATTTGATTTTTTAAAAATAATAAAAAATGAACTTCCTCAATCGGCAAGATATATTGGCGATGATACGGCATATATCGAAGAAAAGGATTTGATAATTTCACAAGACACACTTGTTGAAAATGTGCATTTTCGCTCAAAATGGCTAAGTCCGTACGAATTGGGACGAAAATCCGTTGCAATTAATCTTAGTGATATAGCTGCAGATGGCGGTATTCCTGAATATATTTTAATTTCACTTTCATTGCCGACATATATTGACGAAGATTTTATCAAAGCTTTTTATAAAGGTGTAAATGGTATTTGTCAGGAATATAGAACGGTTGTCATCGGAGGAGATCTTACAGGTGGTGAAAAAATAACCGTAAGTATTACGATTTTAGGCAAAACGGCGGGTTTTATACCTGCAAGACGAACAAATGCAAATATTGGCAATAAAATAATAGTAACAGGAGAATTTGGCTCAAGTTCAGCGGGTTTGTGGTTATTAGAAAATAAAACAAATGAAATTCCTATGAATACTAAGGAATATTTTATTGAACAACATAAAAACCCTGTTCCTCAAATTAATATTGGCAGAAAAATTGCCCAAATAGCAAATAAACCTTTTGCGATGATGGATTCCAGCGATGGGCTGGCGGATGCATTATGGCAAATTTCAAATTCGAGTAACGTAGGTATGCAAATTAATTTTGAGAAAATACCGTTTAATAAAAAAATTAATGCGATAGCAAATTTGGCACAAAAAAACTATGTCGACTGGATTTTCTATGGTGGAGAAGACTATCAGCTAATTGCCTGTGTGGATGATGAGTGTATTAAAAATCTTATTGAAAATAATGTTAAATTTTTTGAAATAGGTCATGTCACAGACCAAAAAGATGTTAAAATAATATTTGATGATAAAGAAATTTTGATAGATGAAAATGTCTTAAATCAAAAAGGATTTAATCATTTTTCACTATAGAAGAACAGGTAAAGTATGAAAATATCAGCTATAATTCCGGCAGCAGGCTCGGGAAGCAGATTTAGCCAATCAAAAAATAAACTGCTTGAGGATATAAACGGCACTCCTGTAATTATTCACACACTAAAAAAATTTATTGAGATAAAAGAAATAAATGAAATCGTTGTTTGTACTTCAAACGATATTATAGATGGGATTAAAGACTTATTAATAAAAAATAATTTAACAGATATAAAAGTTATTTTGGGTGGAAAAACAAGACAAGAAAGCGTGTTTTTAGGATTGCAAAGTTGTAATAATCCTGATATTGTTGCAATTCACGATGGAGCAAGACCTCTTATTGACATTTCTACAATAAAAGATTGCATTGATAATGCTATAAATAAAGGAGCATCGATAGTTGCAGTACCAACAAAAGATACTATTAAACGAGTCGATAAAAATTTGAAAATAACAGAAACTATCAACAGGAGTGAATTGTGGAATATTCAAACTCCGCAAGTATTTAGATACAAAGAAATTTTAGCTGCACATAAAAAATTTATCGACAAAAATAAGACCGATGATGCAGCACTAGCTGAGGATGCAGGGATAAAAGTTTATATAACAAAAGGCTCTTACAAAAATATAAAAATAACTACTAAAGAAGATATGCAACTTGCAGGTATATTAATGTAAATTTAATTTTTAAAAAATTGATATTTTAATGTTTTTTGCAGTAAAATCAAATTAATTACGAGTTATAGAGATAAAAATGAAATTCAAAATAAATGATATTTTAGAAATCACAGGCGGTAAATTAATAGGGGATGCACCTAACAGGCTTGAATTTGGCATATCAACAAATTCTAGAAATATTCAGCCTGATGAATTATTTTTACCCTTAATTGGTGAAAAATTTGACGGGCATGATTTTATTAATGAT
>JAQUYY010000091.1 GCA_028691575.1 Candidatus Gastranaerophilales bacterium | reverse complement strand
CTGTGGCGCAGCGGTAGCGCAGGGGACTCATAATCCCTTGGTCGTGGGTTCGAATCCCTCCGGGCCCATTAGATTTTAAGGAAATGATATTTGATTTGTGCCTAGATTGTGCCTAATCAAGAATGAAATTTAATGAAGATTGATAAGAAGTTTAAGTTTGTATTATTTAATAGCACTTAAGCTTTTTTTTTTTAATTCATTTGCAATATTATCAAGAATTTGTACTGCATTTTCGTGTACTTCAGGCAATAAATGTGCATATGTATTCAACTATATGTTGATTCTCACCGAATAATAAAATAATTTGCAAAAAGATTGCTTTGAAAACGTTATTCCTACAAAAATGACCTGGTTTAGCAGGACAGTTTAGAAATTTTTAAATGATCATCCATGTGAGTAATGATTTATTAAATAAACTATCCTATTTTGAATTAATTGATTCGAAATAGAGGATTATTTATATGACTAATCATGATAAATCCAACAATTATCAACAAAAATATTTAAAAGATATAATTATCCAAACATTAATCAGTGACGATCTTAATGAAGCAATCAAAAATATTTCTATGGAACTTGGCAAACTTTTTAATGCTGATAGAGTATATTTTAGACTTTATGATAAATCTTTGAAAATCTTCTCGGAAGTTATAGAAGAATATAGGAAAAACGAAACCATACCTTCTGCGAAAGGAAAGATGATTTATTTTAAAGAATTTGATACTTATTTAAATGACAAATTAACGACAGGAGATAATATTTTCATAATTGACGACATTAACAAATCAGAATACTCTGAATCTTTCAAAGAACTTTTTAGAAGTCTTAATATAAAAAACGAAATTGTTTTGCCAATTTTTTATAGAAACGAGCTTGAATCTGCTTTTTTTATTACAAACATTGAATCTTCCGAGCTTTTATCAAGGGGGAATTTTGATTTTTTATTATCGATAGCAAAACAAATTTCTATTGGTACTCATATGTTTAAATTGAATGAAACCCTGAATAAAATTGTCAACTATGAAGAAATCCTCCGAGAAGCTATATTTAAAGTCAGGCTATATGATAATCCGGAAGACGTGTTTAAATATCTAGCAAATAGTCTTTCGGATTTGTATAAAGTAAACAGAATTATTAGTCTGAATATTGATTCTTTAGGAGATCATATTGTTCTATATGAAACATTAAAAGACTTGAATCCGGAATTAAAAGGAAAAATAATATTTAAACCTGAATCTTTTAAAGAGATTACAGGTTATACAAAAGATTCAATCGTAATCGTTAATGATACAGTTCAAATTAAAAATCAAGAACTGCAAAATTGTTTAAATAATAATGGCATAAAAGCATTTATGCTCTATCCGATTGAAGAACTAGTCCCTATTAAGGGAGGTAAAAAAATAGAAGAAAAAATTATGGTATGTTCTGATATTCCAAAAAAATGGTCTCAACAGGATATCGATGCTCTAAAATTAATCATTGGAACTATAACAATCATTTATGTTGATATCAGAAATAGAAAAGAAATCAGAGCAATTGAAGAAACTTTTACCGCATCACTTGTTCATGATTTAAAAAGCCCTCTATATGCCGAACAAAAGGCTCTTGAATTCATAACGTCAAGAAAGCCAGATACAACTATCCAAAGCATTTTACCCTATTTGGATGATATATATAAGACAAATGAAGAATCTTTAAGGCTGATAACAAATCTTCTGACGGTATATTCGCTGGAATTTGGTCAACAAGAGCTGAAAAAAGAGCCTGTAAATATAAATAAGATAATTGATAATGCAATTAGATCAATAAAACCGCTTGCTGATGATAACGAATCGAAAATCGTTAAAAATATTCAGGAGAATCTTGAAGAAGTTTACATGGATCCTGATGAAATAAAGAGAGTTTTTGCAAACTTGTTAAGCAATGCAATTAATCATAACATAAAAGGAATTCAAATTAATATTACAGCAGAAAGAAAAGAGGATGAAATCTTTCTTTCTGTGAGCGACAATGGCATTGGAATTTCTGAAATAGAAAAAAAAAATATCTTTCAGAAATACAAAACAACTAAAAGAAACGTTAGCTCAGGATTAGGCTTATATCTCTCAAAACAAATAGTTGAACATCATGGGGGAATAATATGGTTTGAATCTGAAGAAGGCAAAGGTACAACATTTTACTTTACATTGCCTTTAACAATTAAAGAGTGAGGTAAATATCATGTATACAACAGATTCAATCAATCCAATAAAAATATTAATCGTAGAAGATAACAGCTTATTTAGAAAAATAATTATAGATTTTCTTCTGGAGGATTCAAGTTTTAATGTTATAGGACAAGCAAAAGACGGTCAGACTGCCGTTCGTCTTACCAAAGAACTTAAGCCTGATTTAATAATTATGGATCTTGGACTTCCTGTGATGTCAGGCATAGAAGCCACCATAAAAATAAAAGAGTCTAATCCTTCCGTTAAAATTATAGCCATAACCTCTCATGTTAATCAGTATGAAGCCGTGGAGTCACTTGCCGCAGGTGCTACCGCTTATGTTAATAAAGATATTAACATTCTTCATATGAAAATGATTATAGAAACGATTAACAAAGGTGCTATCTGGATATCCCCACTTATTGGACAAAAAATATTGTTAGAAGGAATTAAATGTTATCAGAAATAATACTTGTCTGTTAAAATAAAGTCTTTATTAATAACTTTTTCCTTTTTCAGTTTCAAACGGATTTTATGTTGCTCTACGGCTAATTTTTGAAATAACTCTATCATATTATTTTTGATATTCTTAAATGTATTCATTACTAATGAATGTTTTTAACTTCTTTAGCATGTCACTAAATAAGCATAATTTGATAATCCTACAATACTCCCTGCAGTTAGCCCCAAAAAGGGAATTATTTGAAACAAGATTGTTTTATATTTCAAGAGAAATAGGACACACAAGAACTTTTACTACTGACGATATTTATCCGGAAATTTTAGGATAGATTAATACAAAAAGTCACAATACTTATGGATGAAAAAATTTTGGGATAATTTCTCGTAACCATTTTATGAAAAACCGTATTTTAAAAGAAAATGCAAAAACTCTGAAAATTTTATGAAAAAACGGAGAAGGAGGGATTCGAACCCTCGATGCAGTTACCCACATAACACCTTAGCAGGGTGCCGCCTTCAGCCACTCGGCCACTTCTCCATTTGTCCAGTTTAGTCATAGTTTACCATAAAAATTCTTTTTTATTCAAGTATATTTTAAGAATTTTTTTATTATTTTTATCTGCATTGTAACATTATGTAAACAATATATATCTTGTATATAGCAAAATGGCACTTTTCTTAGAATATTTGTTTTTTTATATATAAGAGAGAATAAGAGAGAAAGAGAGTTTAAAAATGGCTACACTAAACTGTTACAACGTAAATGATATTATTAAATCATATTCTAAAAGTAGAGATAATTTTTTCAAATCTCAAGACAAACCAAAAGTTAAAAAATATAATTCTTTAACTGAACTTTTAGAAATCTGCCCGTTATTAGGCGCAACAAAATATGGTAATAACTTCATAGCTTAGTTATTTATTTACAGAATGATTTTTTATATTCTTTTGAGCATTTTGACGTTGCTCCTCAAGGTCGTTCCCGCATTTTGAACAGGTCTCCACAGCTTGACCGATATATATAGAACTGCATTTTGCGCAAACTGTTATTCCTGATATCATGCTTTGAAACTTATCTTGCAAAGACATTTCTTCAGCAGTTGCCGATGTAGCTGTATTTTCATTTGACGGTGTGTTTGTCTTTTCTAAAACATTGGCAAAATCGCAGATAGAAGTTGTTTTTTCCTGCTCGGACGTATTATCAGGTTTTACAGATATATTGTCTGATAAGATACTTTGAACCATAACTTTCCTCCCAAAATAATATAACAATATTATTATCAGAATGAATTTACAATTTAATCCTTTTATTGAAGTATCTATACAACAGATATTAAATTATTTTTTGCCGGTGCTTTTTTTCTTATCATCCGATTTAAAGCTTTTTTTGCTATCTGATTTAAAACTTTTGCTGTTATCAGATTTATAGCTTCTTTTTGCATCAGACTTAAATCCTTTGTCGCTGTCGGATTTATAGCTTCTTTTTGCATCGGACTTAAATCCTTTGTCGCTGTCGGATTTATAGCTTCTTTTTGCATCAGACTTAAATCCTTTATCGCTGTCAGATTTATAGCTTCTTTTAGTATCAGACTTAAATCCTTTATCGCTGTCAGATTTATAGCTTCTTTTAGCATCAGACTTAAATCCTTTGTCGCTGTCGGATTTATAGCTTCTTTTAGCATCAGACTTAAATCCTTTATCGCTGTCGGATTTATAGCTTCTTTTTGCATCGGACTTAAATCCTTTATCGTTGTCAGATTTATAGCTTCTTTTGGTATCAGACTTAAATCCTTTATCGCTGTCAGATTTATAGCTTCTTTTCGCATCTGATCTGAAATTTCCTCCATCTCTTTTGAAATTTCTTTCAGATGGTCTTCGGCTTCTCTTGCGATTGTTATCTTCTATTTTTTCAATTTCTTCAAAATTAACAGATGTGTCAAATCCTTCATTCCCTTTTTCAATTGCAAATTTCAGCAATACTGCAGCTATATCAAGAGAAGTAAAATCTTCACCCATTAACAATTCAACTTGATTTACAAATTTGCTGATATGACCTTGCATAAGAGTTTCTTTTATTTTTTTCGCATAATAATTAACTCTGGTTGCTTCTAATTCGTTGATTGATGGAACATCTTGTCTTTGCACTTGAAAACCGTTTAATTTTTCGATTCTTTTAAGATTATATACTTGTTTTCCTGATACAAAAGTAAATGCCGTACCTGATTTACCGGCTCTACCGGTTCTTCCGATTCTATGAACATAATCTTCGTCATCTCTTGGTAAATCATAATTAAATACAGCTTCAACGTTGTTTACATCTATTCCTCTTCCTGCAACATCAGTTGCAACAAGAATTTCAATGGTACCGTTTTTGAAGCCTCTCATTACATTATCACGTTGACCTTGATTCATATCGCCATGAAGTGCATCTGCAAAATAACCACGGGTTTTTAATACTTCTACAAGTTCATTTACCTGGCTTTTTGTATTGCAAAACACAAGAGAAAGTTTAATATTATGAATATCTACCAGTCTTGCAAGCAATTCAGGCTTGTTTTTATTCATAACTTCAAAATATAATTGTTGAATTTTAGGTTCATTCATTTTTTTGCTTGTTACATCTACTTTTACGGTTTCTTTTTGATATTGCTTGGTTAATTGAAGAATATCTTTTTCCATAGTTGCGGAAAACATTACTGTTTGGCGATCTTCGGGTGTATCTTGCAGGATTATTTCGATATCTTCTCTAAAGCCCATATCAAGCATTTCATCTGCTTCATCAAGAATAATTGTTTTTACTGAGGACATTTTGATAGATCCTCTTCTGATATGATCCATTGTTCTTCCCGGTGTGCCGATTACTATTTGCGGTGATTTTTTTAATGCTTTTAATTGTCTGTCAATTTGTTGTCCACCGTATACAGGTACTGCGGCTATATTTTCTTTGTACTTTAATAATTTATTAAATTCTTCAGCCACTTGAATAACAAGTTCTCTTGTTGGGCATAGCACAACAGCTTGAAGCCCTTTGGCTTCTTCGTCAATGTTTTCGATAACCGGAATTGCAAATGCAGCAGTTTTTCCTGTGCCTGTTTGCGCTTGTCCTATTATATCTTTTCTTTCCAATAACAAAGGTATTGCTGATGCCTGAATTGGTGATGCTTCCTCAAAACCCATATCTTCAATAGCTTTTAACATTTCTTCCGATAAAGACAGTTCTTTAAATTTTAGTTTTTCCATTTTGTTTCTTTCTTAAATACATACACGCTCCTACTACATTCCTAGAATGTAAGAGAAGCGTATAATTACATTAAAGGTTATATCAAAATTCGGCGATTAATTTTATTATATTTCAAAAACAATTAAATAAGCACAAATAAGCATTTTTGCACTACAAAAGTACATATTTTATAAATTTCTTGAAATTGTTGTATAATTTTTTTGTAAAGAAGGAAAAAATTGATGAAATTTAGAGCGAATATTATTACTTATTTGAAAGACGAAGTTAAAGATCCGCAAGGTGAAGCAGTTAGTATGGTGCTTAAAAATCTTGATTTGGCTGATAATTCAAGTATTAGAGTCGGCAAATACTTTGTCTTGGAATTAGATGCAGAAAATATTGATGAATTTAGTGAAAAAATTGAAAAAATTGGTGGTGAAATTTTATCAAATCCGCTAATTGAAAACTTTGAAATTCAGAAAGTTGAAGAGGTATGAAAGTAGGAATAATAACTTTCCCCGGCTCTAACTGTGATATGGATACCAAAAGAGCATGCGAGTACTTTGGTTGGGAAGTTGAATTAGTATCTTATAACCAAAAAATAGAAAACGACTATAATATTGTTTTTTTACCGGGAGGTTTTTCTTACGGGGATTATGTTTCAGCTGGAAGGTTAGCAAAATATAGCGTTGCTGTTAGTTCATTAGAAAATTTTAACGGATTGATTGTTGGAATTTGTAATGGGTTTCAAATTCTTTGTGAGAAAGGTTTTTTACCCGGTTCATTGCAAATTAATGATTCGCTAAAATTTATTTGTAAAAATGCAGCTATGCAATTTAATAATAAATCTATAATTTTACCTGTTGCGCATAAGGAAGGACGATTTTGGGCAAATGATGAGGATTTAGCAGTTATAAAAGAAAAGAATATGGATTTTATCAAATATAGTGAAAATATTAATGGTTCCGTTGAAAATATTGCAGGGATTTATGATAGAGAAAATAAAATTATAGGCTTGATGCCACATCCTGAAAGAGCTATATTTGAGCAGACAGGCTCAATTGAGGGAAGATTATTTTTTGAGTTTTTAGATCAAGAAGTAAAGAGAGCTAATTAATGAAAGAATTACTTAAAAAATTAAATATAAAAGAGAGTGAATATAAACTTATTTGCAAAAAACTAAAAAGAGAGCCGAATAACCTTGAATTATATTTGTTTTCGGCTATGTGGTCGGAGCATTGCGGGTATAAATTTACAAAAAATTTAATTAAAAAATTCCCCCAAAAAGGTGCTGTTAATACTTCTGAAAATGCAGGTGGGGTTGTAATTGGTGATTATATTATTTCGTTTAAGACAGAATCTCATAAC
>JAQUYY010000090.1 GCA_028691575.1 Candidatus Gastranaerophilales bacterium | reverse complement strand
AAGATATTGCAAACCTTTTAAGAAGAAGCAAAAAGCCGATTTTTCTTACCGTAAACAAAATTGATACTCCTGAAAAAACAGCTTTGATAGCTGATTTTTATAGTTTATCACTTGGCAATCCTTACCCTGTTTCTGCAATGCACGGAACAGGCGGAATGGGCGATTTGCTTGACGAAGTGATAAAAGTTTTTCCTGAATTTACAGGAGAAAGTGAAGGTTCTTCCGTAAAAATAGCATTAATCGGACGTCCTAATGTCGGCAAATCTTCCTTATTAAATTCACTTTTGGGCAAAGAAAGAGTTATTGTAAGTGATGTATCAGGTACAACAAGAGATACAATAGATACAGAAGTCAAGCATGAAGGCAAAATTTACACGCTTATTGATACAGCAGGTATAAGAAAAAAAGCGAAAGTAGATTACGGTATAGAAAAATTTGCAGTTACCCGCTCAATAAAAGCCATACGGGACTGCAATGTAGCCATAGTTCTTATTGAAGCAGCTGAGGGACTTACAGACCAGGATAAAAAAATTGCTAACATGGTGATTGAAGATGGAAAAGCCCTGATAATTGCTGTAAATAAATGGGATTTGATAGAAAATAAAGATTCGGCAACAATAAACAGATTTACTGAAAAAATAAGAGATGATGCGCCATTTTTGAATTTTGCTCCAATTGTTTTTATAAGTGCAAAAGAAAAACAACGTATTTTCAAGTTATTTTCAATGGCAGATGAAGTTTATTCTTATGCTAAAAAAGAAATTTCTACAAATCTTTTAACAAAAATTATTTTGGAAGCATTTAATCTAAGCCCCCCAACTTCTGAAAAAGGCAAAAGACTTAGGGCTTATTATTCTACCCAGGTTGGTTCTGAGCCGCCTACATTTGTTTTGTTTATAAATAATGCAAAACTTATTAAAGACAATTATAAAAGATATTTAGAAAAGAAATTAAGAGAGGCTTTCGGATTTTTTGGAACTCCAATCAGACTGATTTTTAGAGAAAGACATGAGAAAAAATAGAGGAAAACAATGATTACAACTATTTGTTATTTAATCGGAATTGTACTTGCGGCATACATTATAGGCTCATTTCCTACGGGATATTTGGTTGTAAAGGTAATTAAAGGAATTGATATAAGAAAAGAAGGAAGCGGAAGTACCGGTGCAACTAATGTTAAAAGAATTCTCGGAAAAAGAGGCTTCTTCGGGGTGATGTTTATAGACCTTTTTAAAGGAATGCTTCCCGTTATAGCTGCAAAATATTTAGAAGTAAAATTTAACATTTTTCCGGAATACTCTATTTTGCCTGTTTTAGCTGCAATAGCAGTTTTAATCGGACATAGCAAGTCAATTTTTTTAGGCTTTAGTGGTGGAAAATCGGTAGCATCCGGTGTTGGAACAATTTTTGGATTATCATTTCCTGTTGGAGCAATAACAGCAATAACTTGGGCAATTATTACTTATTTTTCAAAATATGTATCCCTTGGATCGGTTATAGCAGTAATGCTTACGGGAATTTGGATGATAATATTTGCACAACCGACAGCTTATGTTGTATACTGTTTTGCAGGTGGTCTTTATATTGTTTATTTACATCGAGAAAATATTAAAAGATTACTGAACGGCAATGAGAATAAAGTAAGGTAGGGAAATATGAAATTAACCGTTTTAGGTGCAGGGGCATGGGGAGCAACATTAACCTGGCTTTTGACCGACAATTTTGATGAAATAACTTTGTGGTCAAGAGAACAGGATTTAACTGAAGAATTTATTAAAACAAAAAAATTAACAAAACCTGTTGAAGTTCAACTGGCAGATAAAGTTGAAATATCTTCAAATTTAACAAATGCAATAAAAAATGCCGATATAATTCTTATGGTAGTATCAACGACAGGAACAAGACCTGTTTGCAAAGCATTAAAAGAAGCAGGAATCAAACCTGAGCAAATTATCGTAAATGCGTCAAAAGGTATCGAATTGCCAAGTTTAATGAGAATTAGTGAAGTTATCAAAGAAGAGCTTACCGATAACAAACTTGCCGTTCTTTCAGGTCCTACGCTGGCAAAAGAAGTTTTAGCCGGCAAACCCACAGCAGCATCGGTTGCAAGTGAAGATTCGGACTCAGCTGATTTTGTACAAAAAGCATTAAATGTTCCAAGTAAATTCAGATTATACACAAACCCTGATGTGATAGGTGTTGAGCTTGGCGGAAGCCTTAAAAATGTTATTGCAATAGCTTCCGGTTTCGCTGATGCAATGAAATTAGGGGATAACACAAGAGGCGTAATTTTAACAAGAGGCTTGGCAGAAATTATCAGACTTAGTGTTGCATTAGGTGCAAATCCAAGTACTTTATACGGCTTATCAGGCTTGGGCGACTTGATTGCAACTTGTTCAAGCCCGCTAAGCCGAAATTATCAGGTCGGCTACAAGTTAGGCTCAGGACAAAGCCTGAATGAAATTCTTGCCGAACTGGGTTCCGTCGCAGAAGGGGTTAAAACCTCAAAGGCCTTAAGCGAATTAGCCAAAAAACTTGATATTGAAGCACCTTTATCAAATGTTATTTATGAAGGAGTATATTCTAATTTATCTAGAGAAGAAATCCTTGATAGATTAATGAATAGGAAATTAAAACAAGAAGAAATTTATATATTTAATTCTTAAATAAGAATGTTAACTAAAGTCGATTCCATTTGACAAAAGATGTTAAAATAATTAACTTCTTAAGGTTAGAAAAATATGGATAACCAAATATAACGGGAAATATTATTACTTAAACTATCCTCCGAACTATCAAGGGCAACTATATGAGTGATATACAAAACGTTGGTTTGCAAGGAATATCTTTCAATTCAGGTCAGTAAAATAAACTTTATACTAACTATGAAAACCGGAAAACTCTTGTGCTTCAATCAAGATACATTTTATAATTTAATCTTTACTTGTAAAACCTGCTAATTTAAAAATTATAATTGCTGCGAAATTTATTGACAATTTATTAGTTAAAAATAATAGCATTGCACCTAAAGCCGAGTTGTATTCAAATCTGGATAATTCAATACCTATAACGCAAATTGGTGGGATAAGTGAAATCGCAATGGCAACTGCGGCGATGACATGACTATATGGTCTGTAACAAACGGCAGAAGCTCCTGCTATTCCGGATGCAAATGCTATTATTATACTGCTCAATGTTATAAATGTCCTGGAAGTTATTTCATAATTTATGATTGATTTTGACCAAAAGATTGCTATTATTGTTGATAAAATGATTGAAAAAATTACAGCAGCAGCTTCTGCCCTAAGTGCAATGGTTATTTTAGCTCTATTTTTTTTTATAATATTAAGAGAGGTTTGCAACATCGGATACATTAATGGGGCAATAACCATTGAACCTATAATTACAGGCAAATTAGCATCTAACAAACCATAGGTTGCCATTACACAAGAAGATGCCGTCATTATATAAAAATATAAATCCGGTTTCGATTCTATATCAACTTTACTTATAACTGCATTCATTTCCTCATTATTAAGACTATACTTAAACTTAACTAGTTTAAAATCTTTTCTCTCTTTTGAATTCGGCTTATTTATCTGCCATAAACGAAAATTTATTAATGAAATAAAACTAACCCAAAAAAAATACGGTATTATCATTAAGCCAGCTAATTTAGATACCAAATAAAAATGATAAACGGTTATAATAGTGATAATCAACAAAATACCTATGGATATAAGTCCGCCTATTAATGATTTTCGAGCCAAAAAAATGATGGACCAAGTACTATTTATTAAAAATAGGATAACAAGATAAAACAAAGCTAAAAGACTAGTTGGTTGTGTTAAGCCATTAATGAATAAAATAAATAATGAAATACCCATTAAGGTATATAAAAAAAACCACATTGAAACAAATAACCAATCGGGAGGATAAAAAGAAGGTTTTTTGAGCTTTTTGTACCAGTCGGTACATTTAACAAAATTAAATATAATCCCGGTAAAACCTGCTAAATTACAAATAATAATAAAAAATATTAATATTAAAATATTTATTATATTCCATTCCAATGTAAATTTAAACTCCAAAGTTTTTTATAAACTTTGAATATATTGCGACTTTTAAAGTTTTACAATTCCCTCACTTTCTTAATAAGAAAAAAAAACAAATAACCACAAAATCAAAATAAAACTTAAATAAAAAGCCACTAAGTATCAAATTATAAAAAATTGTTAAATGATTGTAATCTTTAATAAAATATTAGCCGGTTTTGTGATTTAATATTTCATGAAAGTATGTTAATAATAATTAAAATATCAACATGCTTTAAGCAATTTTTACTTTTAGTAGACTTTTAAAAATCAGGTAGTGAAGGTTGGCTATTAAATCAAGGAGATTAGGATGTCCGAATATTTAACAAAAGAAGAAGAAAGACAATGGCGCAGTTCATTAGAGAGAATTACTCTCGAGGAATATGCTTTAAGGTTAGGCAAAAAAATCAATACTAATAAAGAAACTCACGATCTTGCAGATGCTGTTTTAAACAATTTTGATAAAGTTGCATCAGCAAAAGAAGAATCTTTGGAAATAGTCCCTATACTTATTAATCCTGTAATAATAAAAGAAGAAAAACCTATTGTTGAAATTGTAAAAACAACAGAAATTGTTGAAATTTCTGAAAAAAAACCGGGCTTAAATGTTTCAGTTGAATTTAAGAAAGCTCTTACAGACAGGGAGCAGTCCGTATTTGATTATTTTGCACAAAATAAAGGAAAAACAGTTTTTGCAAAAGATTTGGCATCTTTATTAGATTTACCCAGAGATTATGTATACAAATATATTAAAAATTTAAGATCAAAACTTGTAATTGATGTTTTAGAAAACTCTGAAAAAGGTGGCTATAAGCTTAATGTTTAGTTCTTAAAAATTTTATAACACTAACAAACCGTAAGAATATTATCTTACGGTTTTATTGTATGTAATTAAGCAATCTGAATTATTTTCTTAAAAAAGTTCTGGGCGAATAAGTCAGGCAGGTTTAAATTGAAAAATGAAGTGGTTATTTAAATCTGCCGTTAAAAATGTTAATAACTTTTCAAATTATTTCAATGCTATTTATAGTAGAGGATTATTTACCCGGGCAATCTTTTATTACCTGAAAAGACAATATTAAACCCTGAAAAGCTTGTGTTACGTTTTTTTTGTAAGCAGATAAAAGGGAGATTGTCAAATTGAGTAAAATATTTTTAGTTACAGGCGGTGCAGGGTTTATCGGAAGTCATGTTATTGATGGTTTATTAAAACAAAATTACAAAGTAATTTGTGTTGATAATTTTGATAATTTTTATCCGCAGTCAATTAAACAAGCAAATATAAAAGAACACTTAAAAAGCCCGAATTATTCTATTTTTAATGTTGATATAAGAAATTTTGAACAGTTAAAATTAATATTTGAAACGTCTAAAATTACTGATATTATCCACTTAGCAGCATTAGCGGGAGTTCGCCCGTCACTTTTACAGCCTGTAAAATATGCTGAAACCAATATTAACGGAACACTAAATTTGCTTGAACTTTCAAAGAAATTTGGCGTTAAAAAGTTTATATTTGGCTCATCCAGCTCCGTTTACGGTTCAAGAGAGACCGGACCGTTTAATGAAGAAATGAAAATAGACAAGCCAATATCTCCATATGCTTCTACTAAAGCATCTTGTGAACAAATTTGCTATACATATTCTCATCTTTATAATTTGCCGATAATTTGTCTTCGATTTTTTACTGTTTACGGTCCTCGTCAAAGACCTGATCTGGCTATTCATAAATTTGCAAAATTAATGAGGGAAGGAAAACCTATACCTCTTTTCGGTGACGGTACTTCACTTCGTGATTATACTTATATTGACGATATATTAAACGGCATTTTTGGAGCAATTAATTATGATAAAACTCCTTTTGAAATAGTAAATTTAGGCGAATCAAGAACAGTTAAACTTAATTATCTAATAGAATTATTGGAAAAAAATCTTGGAATATCCGCAAAAATAGAACAATATATTAACCAGCCAGGGGATGTTCCGATTACTTATGCTGATATTTCTAAAGCAAAAGAACTTTTTAATTACAATCCTAAAACGCCTATTGAGCAAGGGATTGAAAAGTTTGTAAAATGGTTTGATATACAGTATAATTTTTTGATAACAAATTAAAGGAGATATATTATGGCTTCAATAAAAGAAAAATTACCTAAAACGGTTGAAAAATATGAAACGAAAGATTTTACTTATCTTACAGACAGCTTGAAAGGCATCAGCAAAGAAGCAATGGAATTGCATTTTAAACTATATAACGGTTATGTTATGAAAACCAATCAGATTAATCAACTTTTAAAAGAAGTTGATATTTCTACAGCCAATCACAATTATTCTGATTTAAGGGAACTTCTTATCGAAAAAAGTCATAACTTAAACGGTGTAATTTTGCATGAATTGTTTTTTTCCAATCTAACCGATGATGAGACCAAGCCGTCTGAAATTCTTAAATCAGTTGTTGAAAGAGATTTTGGAAGCTGGGATAAATATATTGAAAACATAAAAGCATGTGCAAAAGCCTCTCGTGCAGGCTGGGCAATTAGTGCATATAACTTCAGAGACGGAAAAATCAATAATTTTGCAATAGATCAGCATGATTTACACATGCCTGCTTTTGTTATCCCGATATTAATTATAGATGTATGGGAACATGCTCATATAACTGATTATGGCATTGATAAACCTGCATATATTGATGCGATTTTTGAAAACATAGATTGGCATGTCGTTTCAAGAAGACTGGAAAATCAATTTTCTGATTTATTGAGCGAATAAAATTATTGTATTCGTAACCCTTCATATTGCTTTCTCATGAGATCTTCCCAATTCTCTTCTCCCAGATATTTTTTTGCATCTGCAATTTCTTCATCATTATAATAACCAGATGGGTATTGTTTCCCCATAAAAAAAATATCTGAACTCTTTAATAAATTATTCGTACTATAAAAAGCAATAAGATTATTTTTTTTATTAGAGCATGTATTTACTTGATGATTTTGAGATACTTTCATTATTTAATTATCTTTATCTGTTAAAAATTTATTAAATACCACTGTGATAATACCTACTCCCAGTCCAATTATTGAACCAACTGCTACAGCCTTTTTCTGGGGTTTAAAAACAATATCTTCTTTTAAAAATTTAATTTCGTCAGTAATAATTTTTACCCCATCTTCAA
>JAQUYY010000089.1 GCA_028691575.1 Candidatus Gastranaerophilales bacterium | reverse complement strand
AAAATGAATTATATCTGCATCTGAGAAAATGGCATGCAATAGCGCCCAAAAAGTATGAAAAGATGCTTCCAAGTGTTTATTTTTAAAAGTTTTTAAGGGTTTAATTTTTATTCCTTTATGAAAATCTGTATTGCTGTCTACATAACCTTTTCTTGCGTATATTGTAATTAAATGCCCCATTTGTGCAAGTTTTGAATAAATAAACTCGCAGTGTTTTTCAATTCCTCCAAATGTTGCAGGTATTCCTCTTGTTCCAATAACGGCTATTTTCATTTTTTAACTTCCTTTATTACTTTTGAAATATTTTCATAATGAATAGAGGGGTTATATTTTTCAACGGCTTTATTTCTGCCGTTAATACCAAATTCTCTTGCTAAAAGAGGATTCGATGTTAATTCTTTTATCTTTTCACATAATTGATTTTCATCATTATGTTGATAAATAAAACCATCTTTTTCATTATCAATATATTCGGGTATACCGCCCATGTTTGAACCTATAACAGGTTTTCCAAGGGCAAATGCTTCTATGATTATATTAGGTGAATTATCAAACCAAATTGATGGAACAACTACCGCTATTGAATTTCTTATCGCATTTTTTAATTCAATGCCTTGTAATTTTCCCACTAAATTAACATTCTTAAGTTTTTTTTGTTCGATTTCTTTTTCTAGTTCTTGTTTTTGCGGACCATCACCAATAATAAGCAATTTGGTTTTTTTTAATTTTTCCATCGATTTTAAAAGAATATTTAACCCTTTTTCATAAGCCAATCTGCCTGCATAAACAATGTATCCGTAAGAATTAAACTCCGGGATATATTCGTTATGGTCAATGAAAGTCGGAACATGAATGATTTTCTTCTCATCAAAACCGCTTTTTATCATAATATTTTTTAGAAAATTACTGGGTGCAATAAATTTGTCCACATTTTTTTGATATAAATTTAAATTTTTATGAAAAGATAACTCTAAAGCACCAATAAAACTTGCTTTCAAGGAAGTTTTTTTAAGTTTATTATCTTTTGCAGATTGCCTGACACAACCGTGTTTTATGGCATTAAAACAACCTTTTGCAGGGCATAATAAATCACTGCAATTGCTACAATCTCCTTTTATTAATGAAGATGCCGGACAAATCAAAGCATAATCAGATAATCTATGAATAACAGGTATTGAATGCTTTTTGGCTGCAACTAAAACGGATGGCGATAAGTGCCTGTGCAAACCAAATCCAATAAATATGTCGGGTTTTTCCTTATTGATTAAATTTGAAATATTTTTTTGAGCTTCAAAATTGTAAAAAATATTAGAAACAGCTTTTATTTTTTGAAAAAAATTCAATTCTTTTTCTCCGCTCAAATCGAAATATTCCACAAAATAGTCAATATATTGATTTTTAACAGTCTTTGGATGACGTGTTGAAAAAGGAATAAAAACATGACCGTTTTTTTCTAAAATATCTTTTAATTTGAACAGATAAGACTCAAGACCTGCTCTTGGATAGTAAAATTTTGATGCTGCAATAAATTTCATATTCTCACTCTATAAAGATCTACTATATGAGAATGAGTTAGTTTTTCGAAAAACAGGCAAAGCCTAATTTTTCAGAAAAACGTCGCTCCCAACTCACACATACCGATTAACAGGATTATTTTATTTTTAGGATTGGTTTTTTTTAATCGGTATAAAAATCATTTAAACAGCATTAAAAGATTTTTTTCATATAAGAACGTTCTAATTCAGTCGGGGAATATAAATATTAAAAAACAGCAAAAGGCTTAAGATAACCAAACTATACTTTTTGCAAAAAGTTAGGAATAGAAATTTTTTGTTTGTATTCAACAATTAAAATACTTGATAAATTGTTATGTTTACACTATAACGAATGATGATGTGGTAGAAAAAGAAAAGGAAACTGACATATGGTAAAAGTTGCAATAAACGGTTTTGGAAGAATAGGCCGTAACACATTAAGAGCTGCTATTAAAGAAGGCATCTATGACAAAGTTGAATACGTTGCTATCAACGATCCGGGCTTAACACCTAAAGATGCTGCACATGTATTCAAATATGACTCAGTAATGGGAAGATTTGACGGTACTGTTGAAGTTGCCGAAGATGGATTAATAATCAACGGTAAAAAAATTAAATTTTATTCAGAAAAAGATCCTGCACAACTTCCTTGGAGAGAACTTGGAGTCGAAGTTGTTGTAGAATCAACAGGGTTCTTCACAGATGGTGAAAAAGCTAAAGCTCATATAACAGCAGGCGCTAAAAAAGTTATTATTTCTGCTCCTGCAAAAAATGTTGATAATACAGTTTGCTTAGGAATTAACGAAGAAACTTATGATTCAGCTACTCAAAATATTATTTCGATGGCTAGTTGTACAACAAATTGCTTAGCTCCAATTGCTAAAGTTTTGGATGAAAAATTCGGAATTGTTAAAGGTTTAATGACAACTGTTCATTCTTATACAGGTGACCAAAGATTATTAGATGCAGGACACAAAGATCCAAGAAGAGCTAGAGCAGGTGCTTTAAACATTGTTCCTACAACAACAGGTGCCGCTAAAGCTGTTGGATTAGTTCTTCCACAACTTCAAGGAAAATTAAACGGTTTTGCTATGAGAGTTCCGACTCCTGATGTTTCCGTTGTAGATTTGGTTGCAGAACTTAAAAAACCTGCTACAGCTGAAGAAATTAATGCTGCTTTAAAAGAAGCATCTGAAGGTTCGTTAAAAGGAATTCTTGAATATGTAGATGAGCCGTTAGTAAGTACCGATTTCATCGGCTCTAATTACTCTTCATCTGTAGACGTTGCTTTAACAATGGTTATTGATGGAAACATGGCTAAAGTTGTTTCTTGGTATGATAACGAAATGGGTTATTCTACAAGATTAGCTGAAACTACATTAATGGTTGCTGAAAAACTATAGCGAAATCTCGGCAGAGAGTGAAACGAAAACGAGAAAGTTTTCGTTGGAACTCGTTTAATGCCGAGTATTTCAAGACGCGAAATCTCGGCAGAGGCTGTAGCTTACAGGTTCGAAGCGTGACCCGAAGCAGGTAAGCGAAACGCCGTTTAACGTCAAGTATTTCAAGACATAACAAAAGAGAGAAGTTGTGAAATTTCTCTCTTTTGTTATTTTAATTCAGCAAATTTTCTATTTGATACTTCATTAACATTGGATTTTTTATCAGAAAGGCTTTTTTAATATATTCAACATTAAAATCATTTGCAATTTGCACAATGTTATAAGCAGAAGAAATTATTAAAAATTTAGTCTTTTTGCAATTTTTATGACTAATAATATTCCGCAAAAGCCATTCCCCTGCAAAATAATCGTCACTGATATATTCCATCTGCATATCAGTAATTATTAAATCATAATAATTTTTTGGCATAGAAATTATTTTGTTAAAAGCTGATTTTGCACTCATTTGAATATCAATATCTTCTTTATCAACAGAAAGCAGTTCTAAAATGAGTTTTCTATGAAAATTGAACCATTCCGGCATATCATCGACTATTAATATTTTCATGTTTTATTTCACTTCCTTTTACTTTTCCAAGAAAATAAAATATAATAAAATTTGTATTGTTTTATATTTATTATAGAATCGCATAAACATTGCGATGTCGCATCAAGTACGGAATGATAAATCTTTTTTTGAAGAAGTATTTGCTCGTCCAAAAAATGATGCAACTTCTTTTAATGAAATAGTATGGCTAATTATTCTTCCATGAGGACAGGTTTTGTTGTTTGGAGATTTTCGCCAATTTCTTATAATTTCTTCCATTTGCCAAACAGAAAGCTTATCTCCTGCCATTACAGCACCTCTGCAAGATGCTGAAATCAAAATTTTATTTTCAATATCTTCAATCGATTCGATATTTTCCAGAATTTCATAAATAACTTTTTCAGGCTCTTTATTCACAAGAATTTGAGGAATTTGCCTTAATATAACTTCCTTTTCGCTGATTGTCTTGATTTTAAACCCGTATTTTTCCAGCAAAAACTGAGTTTCCTGCAAAATTGCAAGCTGAGATGGCTCTAAATTTATAACATCTGAGGTTAAAAGCAGTTGAGATACTATATTTTGTGTATTCTTTAAATGCTCAAAAATTGTACGCTCATGAGCTATATGCTGATCTACAATTTCAAGCCCATTTGGCGATTCAAAGATTATATAGGTGTTTTTATATTGCCCGATAATGTTTATAAACTCTTTAGGCTCTTTTTGTTCCACTTTAACATCAAATTTGCCTTGTTTTATGGTTGTTTCTTCTTTTGGGGCATAGAAATCAACACTTTTTGAAAATTGTTCCTTTAATTTATTAAAATCAGTTTTTGCTCTGAATTGTGTTGTTGTGGGGTGAAAAGCCGATTTAACAGGAGTTTTAGTATATTCTTCCTCCTCTTGCTCTATAGGGTAAAAAGATTGCGCAGGTTTAGAGTATTCCAATGCTGATTTTATAGCGTATCTGACAAAATTAAATATTTGATTAGGATTTGTATATCTAACCTCTTTTTTAGTCGGGTGAACATTTACATCAACTTCTTTAGCCGGTATTTGAAGATTCAAAACAACAAACGGATATTTTCCTGAGGGAATCAAATATTTATAAGCTAAATCAACGGATTTTAAGAGTATTGGACATTTTACGGTTCTGCCGTTTATAAAAAGATAAATGGCTTTTTTGCTTGAGCGGGTAAAATCAGGGCTGCTGACAAATCCGTTTATCTTTAAATTATCTGATAAATCTTCTTTAAAAACTTCTTTAAGCTCCAAAATCAAATCTTTTGAATATACTTCGCTGATTACTGTTGCAATATCACCGCTCCCGGTAGTTTTTAAAGAATTTTTACCTTTATAAATAAGATTTATTGATACTTTAGAATTTGCAATAGCTATTGACTGAAGAATTTCCAGGATATAAGAAAATTCGGTTTGTTGATTTTTCAAAAATTTTTTTCTAACAGGAATGTTAAAAAATAAGTCCTTAATTTCCATCGTAGTTCCAACTGCACAGCCTGTTTTAGATATTTTTATCTCCGAATCTTCACAAAAAGCTTTTATTCCATCTTCACTATTCGCTGTTCTTGTTGTGCAAGTGAGTTTTGCGATAGAAATAATACTGGCAAGAGCTTCTCCTCTAAATCCTAGAGTATTGATATCCCATAAATCTCTTTCATGAGTAATTTTGCTTGTTGCATGCTTTGAAAAAGCAAGCTCAATATCTTCCTCTTTAATCCCGCTGCCATTATCAGATACCCTAATATCTCTGCATTCATTAGAAATTTCTACTTCAATCTTCGTTGAACCGGCATCAATAGAGTTTTCTACCAATTCTTTAACAATAGAAGCAGGTCTTTCAATAACTTCGCCTGCCGCTATTTGATTTATTAAATTTTTAGATAATAACTTAATTTTTTTCATTTTCAAACACTATTTATTAAACATGCCGTTAAAAATTTCAACCCAGGTAGTTTCAACCCAGTTTATATTCAAAATAAATACAACTGCAAGAACACTTATAGCCAAACCTGCCGTAACTTTTATGAAATCCTTGCCGATATTTTTCCACATTTTTTTAGAAGAGCGATGTTTTAACCTTGTATATAATGCGATTTCTCTACCTGCTAAAAGCCCTACAAATACCCATGACGTACTCATCGGGATATTGTTTATTTGCTTGAAATACATCAATATAAAGCCAAAAATTATGTTGATAAATGAAGCTGCTCTAATATCTTCTGTATTAGTTTTTAATTTGACAATTTTTTGAATCTCACCACCTCTAAAGAAACATAGCAAAGCGAGAAAAGCAACAAATACAAGCAATATAACTATCAATGTCACAACATCAATTTTTCTCGGCAAATATACAAACATATTTGCTACATCTTGCATAATCCACTGTGACCATAAAAATCCTGTTGTCAACCATTGAATTATCACCCATTTCATTCTTTTTTTCTTTTTTAGCTTTTTCTTTAAAAATTTCTTTTCAAAAGGTTTTGCTATAACGGTGTAGAGGACTATTGATGCTACAAATGCAACTATATAACCCATAAATGACTTTAATATCATTTTTCCGATAATAACATTTGAGCTAAAAACACTTAATAGCAAAAATGTCGTGCTTACCGGCATGCCAAACCTGGTTAAAATCAGCAATATTATCGGAGGAAGTACATGCCACCAGTGAAAAATTCCTTGATACGGAATCTGATCAAGGCGACCGAAAGCAAGATCTCCATTATTTATACACCATCCGTAGGTTAAAGTTAAAACTAAAATCAAACTTGTAAAAGCCCAAATGATCCACCAGGGTCTTTTTTCATTGGAACTTAAAAAAGTCCCTAATGTTTGGATAACATCATTTGAAACACAGGAATATAAAGCCAATAAAAATCCCGATATCATAAATATTGTACTTGGGGTTATATCCGGCATTTTATTTTACCTCCTTATTCAACTTATTTATAGTTTAACTCAACCAAAGTAAATTCACTAGAAATATAATACCGGAAGTTGTCTTAAAAATTTAAAAATTTATTTTTTAATTTTTGCATACACTTCAAACTGTTGGTTTCGGAATGGCGGAAACTATTAATTTCGCCATTTCCGGCTTTTATAAGGTCACAATCACAAAAATCTTAAAATTAAAGTTTGGGACTTTTGAATTCATTTCTAGTTTAAGTTTTTTTACTTTTTTTTTAACTGCCCGAAAAATTATTAATATTCTTGTAACTTCATTGCCAATAAATAAAAAATTAACTATAATAACTTTATTATGAAAATATCTCTAAAAAATATAATAACAGGACTTTTAATTATATCTTTTATTTTGCTGACCTGGGCTTTAGGACTAAAAGATTTTTTTAAAAGCATTGAAATGCTCTCTTATGATTGGAGGGCAAGAATTTCTATTGATAAAGGACCTTTTAACTCAAAATTTTCAAAAGCCGATGAGAATATCGTTTTATTAAGTGCAGATAATTATACTTTTGAAAAATTTTCACAATTTCCGCAATCAGGAATAGGACGTTGGCCTTGGCGTAGACAAGTTTGGGCTGATGTGGTCAATTTTGTAGCAAAAGGTAATCCAAAAGCAATTATTTTTGATATTAAGTTTGAAGGTGCCGAAGGAGATTTAAAGGAAAATAAACTCTCAGACAATCATCTTGTTCAAGCCATTAGCAAAAATCAAAATATAATTCTTGGGACAGCATTGTCTTTTCCAAGAGATATGCTCAAAAAAGAAGTTCACGGTATTTCTCAAAATAATAATATTTCCAATCAGTCCTTGGATAAGCTGATAGCAAAAACTTTAAAAAATCAATCCTCTGAATTAAAAGACAGTTTGGGGTTTGAACCTGCAGATGAGAA
>JAQUYY010000088.1 GCA_028691575.1 Candidatus Gastranaerophilales bacterium | reverse complement strand
TCTATAGTTACGCCAATGTTATTTGGAACAACAAGCGATGCTGAACTAAAAGCAGCGTGGAAAAAGTCTTATTCTGATTTATCACAAGCAACAATGATGATAATTGCCGACAATGGCGGAACTTTAGCAGGTGCATTCCCCGGGGATGCTTTAGGAAGTGAAGATTTAAAAAATGCTTATGCCTCAAAACTTAATATAATAAAAGACTGTTCAGGTACTTCAACTTATGGTGGAATGGGTAGCGGAGCAAGTAACGAAAAATGTTGGCATGCAACTGGAAGTTTATATTATTTAAACGGAACAACAAGAGGCGGGCAAACCCAACCGGGTCTGATTTTGAGTAATGGTAATTTGATGTGGATTTATATTGAAAAATCGACCTGTCTTTCTACTGTTGGTGACTCCAAAAGATGTGGTGCTATTTATGTAGATGTAAATGGATTTAAAAAACCAAATACAATTGGTAAAGATATTTTTCCAATCAATATTACATCAAATGGCTTGATACCATATGGTGCAATGAATTATGAAACTCCTTCAACAACTTGCATAAAAGGCTCAACAGCTTCCGACAATTATGGGTTTGGTTGTGCTGCAAAGTTTCTATATGAGTAGCGAAACCGAGCTGAGGCTAATAAAACACTTGAGGTGGCGTGTACGGCGAAAGTGTTTTTGTGCCGTTAATAGCGAGGTTTCAAGACAGCGAAACCGAGCTAAGACTGAACTTGCGGGTTCGTGGCATGACCCGAAGCAGGCAGCAAAGCTGCACCAATAGAGCACCAACCATTCTAGAAATGAACAACCTAAGCCCATACGGGCAACAGGAACACTGTTTAATGCCGAGTATTTGACTACTTTTCAAAGAAAGAGCTTGCTCGAACTGTAGTAGTCCGTTCCGGACGCCATTTTTCAGCCATCGCCTCAGCTCTGGCGAAAAAGAAGGCAAATGTCCCATGCGGGCAAGAAAGAATTAGCTTAGTCGGTTAGTATTCAAGTTTTTATTGTCCTTTTAAAATAAGTTTGATAGTAAATTAATTTTAAAAGGACAATTATTATGAGTATTACTGCCGATAATTTGAAATCAGAAAATGCCCAATTCAAGAGTAATCGCAGAAAAATTGCCAACCGGTTATCGCAGTTTTTTATAAAAAATTCGTTCACAGGCTCTACCAAAATGCTTAAATTCTTAACTCCAATGATTACGCCTATTCCGACAGAGCCAATTATTGCAAAAACTAACTACGGGTTTAAATTGTATCTGAATTTGCAAGAAGACAGCGTTGTTGAAAAGGATATTTTTTATACGGGAACTTATGAGCCGGGTATTTTAGATGTTATGAAAAAAACATTGTATCCGGGTGATATTTTTATTGATGCAGGGGCAAATATCGGTTTAATGTCAATTCATGCAGCAAAATTAGTCGGTGAAAACGGCAAAGTATTAAGTTTTGAACCTGAGCCGAATACATTGAAAATTTTAAACAAAAATATTGCGATAAATAACTTAAAAAATATTTCTGTATATAACTGCGGATTAGGCTCAATTGAAGAATCTCAAATCATTTATGATGCAATATGTAAAAATAGAGGAATGGCATCGTTAATGCAATCTTCAGAGGTAAAATCCGGTGGAACTCAAATTATAGTAAGAAAACTGGACGATATTTTAGCAGAAAACAATCTTGAAAAGGTTAAATTCTTAAAAATCGATGTCGAAGGCTGGGAACTGGAAGTTTTAAAAGGAGCTAAAAATCTTTTGGCATCTGAAAATGCTCCCATTATTTGCATAGAATATTTTGTTACTAGAAAAATTCAAAACGGAACTCCTGATGACATTGTACAAATGCTAAAAGACAACGATTACAGAATATTTAAGCTCGATAAAGGTACATATAAGATTTCAAAATTAAAAGATATTTCTAATATTAAAAAGATTAAAAGGGATGAAAACCTTATTTGCATGAAAAAATTTCAAATTCCACAATTGCCAAGAAGGTTGTTTGTATATTAAAAAATATTCTCTTCACAAATTTTTATTATTGAAATACAATAGTAATATTCAATAATTAGCAGGAGTGAAGAATGAAAAAATTTAATTTTAAAATTTTAATAACGATGATTTCTTTTAGTTTATTGACGGGTTGTTTGTCAAATTTAGATATTCAAAAGCTGAATTTAAGGGCTAGTCAATTAATGAAAGAAGGGGATATTGACGGTGCAATTTCAAGATTAGAGGCAATTAATGATTTGAATCCAAACTTGTACCAAACAAGGTATAACCTCGGCGTTGCGTATTATCAAAAAGAAAACTATGAAAAATCTATTAAAGAACTTACAAAAGTTATTGAATTGAATCCCCAATTTGCCGATGCTTATTATACTTTGGGTGTTATTTATGAAAGCCTTGCATTTACTTTGATAGAGCAAAATGAAAAAAATAAAATCAATGCTGATACAAACATTGCTATTGCTGATTATTACAAAAATTCGATTAAAAATTATGAGGATTATTTGGCGAATTCTTCTGATTCGGCAGAAAAACAAGCTGTTCAAGAAAAAATTGCATTTTTAGGTGAAAACTTAAAAAAATATTCTAAGGAATAATAATGTTTGAATCCCCCGGTAATATAGCATTGGATTTAGGGTTTTACCAAATCAGATGGTATGGAATTATTATTGCTATTGCTTTTTTAGCAGGATTGAAAGTATTAATTAAGCTGGCAGAAAAGCAAACTGATATCCCTAACTTGGCAGATAAGCTTTTTGACTTGCTTTTTTACTTGTTAATAGGCGGTATTATTGGTGCCAGACTATATTATGTACTTTTTAATCTGAATTATTATTCCTCACATCCTGTTGAAATTTTTCAAATTTGGCAAGGCGGAATGTCTGTTCATGGAACTATAATTGCAGGAATTATAATAACTTTAGCCTATTCAAATCGCTATAAATTGCCGTTGTTAAGGGTTTTTGATATACTTTCTTGCGGATTTGTTTTAGGACAGTCAATAGGAAGATGGGGGAATTTTTTCAACTCAGAAGCATTCGGCATGCCGACAAACTTGCCATGGAAACTCTATATTCCTATTTGGGCAAGACCTGAGCAGTATCTGAATTACGAATTTTTTCATCCGACTTTTTTATATGAATCAATTTTAGATTTTTGTATTTTTGTTTTTTTATTCTCTAAATTATATAAATCCACCAACTATAAAGAAGGTTCGATTTTCTTTCTATACTTGATTTTATACTCACTTGTAAGATTTTTCATTGAGCAAATTAGAATTGATAGCGTTTTTTATTTTTTAGGATTGCCGATAGCTCAAATTGCCAGTATTTTTATGTTATTAATCGGCATCATTGGATTGATTTATGTAACATTATTTAAAAATAAACTCGACAAGTTAAACGGTATATTATAGAATCAACTTAAACCAAGGTTAAAACTTGAGGAATACATATGCTTTGCCCTTATTGCGGTTATGATAACACTAAAGTTTTAGAGTCAAGATTCAGTTGTGAAAAAAATAATATCAGACGACGCAGAGAATGCGAAAATTGCAAACAAAGATTTACTACTTACGAAAAAATAGAACTAACGCCGTTAAATGTGATTAAAAAAAATGGCTCAAAAGAAGTCTATTCAAGAGAAAAGCTTATTAAGAGCATAAATATAGCTTGCAATAAATGCGGAATTAAGCCGCAAATTATTCAAGAAATTGCAGATAGATTGGAATTAGAGTTTTCTTTTTCATCAAAAAAAGAAGTACACTCACGTTTTATAGGGCAAAAAGTCTTGTCAATATTAGAAAATATAAACAAAATTGCTTATATTAGATATCTGTCGGTTTTTGAAGAATTTTCCCGTGAAGAACAATTTTTTGAAAAATTGCAAAATTTAACTTATTTGCATTGATTTTTGTTTTATATACTTTTGCCTGAATTGTAATATTTCTTAATGATATTTTTGTCGTTAATTTGATTATTTTTTGTATAAATATTGACATTTTCACCTTTTTGTACATATAATATAAATGATCGGTGAGGCAATATTTATATATATTTTTTCAATATGCTAGCAAAAAATGCAAAAAGCATGTTTTTATATATCTATTATTGTTTGGGTATTGAATTTTTAATATATTTTGGAGATCAAAATGACGGATATTAACAAAAATTTTATTAACCATAATGGTTTAAACATTAAGAAAACGGATAGAATGGCTTTTAAGGGATCGGAAGCTAATGTTGATTTGCCGGAAAAAACCGATGAAGTTTTAGAAGCACCTAAGGATGTTAATTTGGATTTGTCACCCGGAGCTATTCTTGGAAAATCACAAATAAAACCTGTTTCTCGAGAAACTTATACAAAAATTGAAGATGATATGGCATTTTTGGAACAACATCCTCAGTTAGTATCAAATTCAAATAAAATTTTTGAAAATGCTTACGATAATGCAGTAGTGCAAAATTCTGATAATCCATATGCTAAAGCTGCTTCAATACAAAATGAATTTGTTGAAGAATTTGCAAACTAATTTTTATTTAAAAAAGAAATCTAAAATAAGTGGATTTCTTTTTTTTTGCTTGTTATGTTAAAATAATAGTTACTTTTTAATTTAAAGTGTCGAAAGGACGAGTATGAATAAACCAATGAAGGCTAAAGATAAGATTGTATTTGCATTAGATGTAAATACAATCGATGAAGTTAAAATATTAGTCAAAGAATTAAAAGACTATGTTGGAACTTTTAAAATCGGTCTTCAATTAGTAACTTCAGTTGGTCCTGATGCAATAAAAGTTATTCAAGATGAAGGCGGTAAAATTTTCTTTGACGGAAAATTTCATGATATCCCGAATACTGTTGCAAAAGCATCGTCAAATCTTGTGAAACATGGCGTTACTTTTTTTAATGTTCATTTGCAAGGTGGTTCTAAAATGATTGCTTCTGCTGTTAAAGAGGCACGAGATGTTGCTCGTAAAAATGAACTTGAAAAACCTGTAATATTAGGAACAAGCTTACTATCGAGTTTTGGACAAAGAACATTAACGGAAGAATTATGTGTTAGTAAAAACATTGACGAATATACTACAAAATTAATTGAATTAGCCAAATTTTCAGGCTTAGACGGTATTGTTTCTCCTGCAAATGATACGCCAAAAATAAAAAAAATGTGTGGAGAAGATTTTATTGTTATGTGTCCTGCAATCAGGCCGACATGGTCTGTGGTAAATGACCAAATTCGTGTAGTAACCCCAACAGATGCAGTTAAAGCCGGTGTTGACTATATGGTAATAGGGCGACCAATTAGCATGGCAAAAGACAGGGTTTCTGCAGCAAAACTCATCTTAGATGAAATTGAAGAAGCAATGGAAAACGCTTCTGAGTTAATGATTTAATCAAAAATTATCTTCCGCTATAAAAAATACTTTTTCCGTGAGAATCTAATCCGCCGGAATTAAGTAGGCTATTATTCTCCGAATATTTTTTAATTGAAGCCATCCAATCTTTGCTGCTATAAATATTTCCATAATAATGATAATGGTTTTCAGAAAATAACGCTTTATCTTCTCCTTTTTGCTTGAATATTTTAAACATATCCTTGATTGCGGAGTAGCTTTCAGAAGGATTTGATAATTTTTCGCCAACGTTTATCAATCCTGGATGAGCTATACCCATGTATCCGTACTTTTGATTTTTCATAAATTTAATTGCATCATCCATGTCTATAAATACTTCTTGAAGATCCATTTTGGGCTTAGTATCATTGCAAATTGTTTGAACTTTATCAAAAAAGCCGCTTAATTGAGAAGATATTTTAATTTTATCAGATGCTTCTTGTTCACTTATTTCAAGCAATTCCGATACTTGTTTAGTTAGTGCTTTTTGATATTTTTTCCAATAGTTATTTCCAAAATCTTGATTTATTGTATTGAAATATTTTTCTTTTGGAGTTAAATAATTTAAATTATCAATATTTACGCTTTTTTCCTTCAATTCATCTTGCAGAGATTTATTGTTTTCAAAGCATTCAGAAAATATAGTTCTAAACTGTACATAATCTTTTGTTGCTAAATCTACATGGGTTTGTCCATGTTTTAGAACCGGGTGTAAATTTTTTGCATCCTCGCAATTTAACTTGAATGCACTACCTGGAGCAATATCTCGCAAGTTTTGTGCAGATTTAGCTATTATAGACTTAATAAGATTTATTCTGTGTTCTTTTTTATCGTTTAATAATTTATTTAAATTTTCGTCAAAAGGATTTAATGAATGTAAAAGCATGTGAATATTAATAGGCGATTTCAGCTTTTGGGGAATAGATTTGTTTTCAACACTTAATTCGCACCCGAGTACAACTCTTAAGTTTCTGTATTTCCAAGGATTTTTGCTAATGATATCTACTGCTTCTTTACAGCCTTCAACAGTATCATGATCGGTTATTGCTACTGTAAAAGGTGCATTAGGAGCTTTTGTTCCGTTAAGATTTTTCATTTTGTCAAAAACGTCATCAGCATATTTAGCAGCTTGGTCTAAAAGTTCGGCAACAGTCATTTTTCCATCCGAATGCTCAGTATGCATATGTAAATTAGCTCTAAATATGCCGTTATCCTTATTAAATAAATTATATCCGTCTTTTTTTTCTGTTATTAAAATATCACCTGGGGAATAATGCATTGGTGAATCATTAAAGTTTTTTAGTATGCCCTTATATTCTTCCGGGCCTATAATCGGTCTTAAAACTGCATAATCTTTAGCTTTTAGCCCCATTGCTTTTAATAAATCTTTTCTATAATCAATATCAGCTGCAAATTCATTAATCTGCTTTTTGAAAATTTCCACCTGTTTTGAATTCAAAATTATTTTACCTGCTTTAGATCTGATAGGGGCAGAATTTTTATAAAGCAAAATACAAGATAAAAAACCGACTGCAGAAATCAAACTACCTGTTAATACTCCTTTTTTTGAGAAATTATTTTTTTTAGATGAAACAGTAATTATATCTGTTTGATTTTTTTGCAGAGAATATGAGTAGGTGGCATTTGATTTTTTATGAACAGTAGACGGAGAAAAACTTTTATAAATACTTAAGTCAATACTGTTCATAATTTTCTCCAAATTATCATATATTAATTAAAACATGTAAATCGATATATTGAACATTAATAGTGTAAATATTTGTAAAACATCACAAGACATTTTATATTTTTTATTATAAATGCATTATCATAAAGCAAAAGGAGCAAATGTCTAAATGAAAGTAACTATAAATCATTCTAATTATTTAGGGCTTAAAATAGACAATGAAAATGTTTATCGAAATAATTGCAATTTTTGTTCCAAAGTAACAAATAATAAGGATATTTTTACTAAGTGTGCAAGAAACGCTAACACTTCAGGTGTAACTTTTAGAGGCCGGCCGTGGAATTTATCGTGCTCAAATTCACCATATGCACGGCAAGCAATTAATACGCACGAATTTTT
>JAQUYY010000087.1 GCA_028691575.1 Candidatus Gastranaerophilales bacterium | reverse complement strand
CGACTTGTTCCGTTTAAATAATACCAATTACCTTCACTATGCCAGCAACCTTCTGCACTCGCACCGGTTCCTGTTCCTCCATATGTAGAAATTGCCGAACAATCTTTTATAATGTTTAATTTTGAAGCATAAGCATTTTTTAGATCTTCAGCTCCTGCTTCGTCTCCAGAGAAAGCTCCTGCTAAAGTTCCTCCGTTATCAGCTATAATCATCATTGTTGCTTGAGCAAGATCAGAATACGATTTTTTCCACGCTGCTTTTAATTCGGCATCGCTTGTCGTTCCAAACAACATCGGTGTAACTATTGAGGCAATTATTCCGATTATTGCAATGACTATAAGTGTCTCTGCTAGGGTAAATCCCGGTTTCTTTAAATTTATTCTAACTTTATTCATAAACTAACCTATTCATTCAACTACATTAGTTATTATATAGTGCAATTTAAGTATTAGCAATCAATTATTTAAATTAAATTTTAGTACAAAGTGACGGAGCAATGATGATAAATTTTCTGACTAATTCTTTATCCCATTGCACTCCTGCTCCTGATTTTAGAATTTCAACGGCTTTATCCAATGACAAACCCTTACGATAAGGTCTATCACTAATTAAAGCATGGAAGCAATCTGCGACACTAACAATTCTAGCGGCTAATGGTATCTCATCACTTTTTAACCCTTCCGGATAACCTGTTCCATCCCAATGTTCATGATGGTGTTTAACCATAGGTATTAAATCACGCAACGATTCTATAGGCTCTAAAACCTTCTTAGCTCCAATACTTGGATGCTGCTTAATTATATCAAATTCTTCATCGGTTAATTTACCGGGTTTGCATAAAATTTGCTCAGGAATACCGATTTTACCGACATCATGAAGCAATGCGCCAAGTTTAATTCGTTTTACTTCTTCCTCAGAAAGTCCCATAGCAATCGCCAATGCTTCCGAATATCTTGATACGGATTGAGAATGACCTCTTGTATAAGTATCTTTCGCATCAATTGCAGCAGCTAAGGAGGTAACAACGTCTAACATATTACTCTGTGTTGAAATATTCTCATCATGGAATTTACTTACCAATTCTTCTTCAAAATTCAAACCTAATTGAGCATGTCTTTTTGAAATAACAGCAGCTAATGAATCAAGCGCCGTTTCATTCCAGAAATCAACATTTTCAGCACTTACAAGCGTTGACATGCCATTTTTGTAGCCTTTGTTTTTAGAAATAATCATTGCCTGCTCTGCCAACATCAACAATTTTTCCTGATCACTGGAGCAAGAAGGATAAGTAGCTACCCCTATACTAACTCTTACAGGTCCTACGTCATCAACTAAACAGCAAGATATACTGTAATTTATGTATTCTGCCATATAACAAGCTTCGGGGTTGCTCATTTCAGGTAAAATAACAGCTATTTCATCTCCGCCGTATCTTCCTGTAAAATCACACCCTCTAATGCTTTGGCTGATTTTTTCAGCGACAAGTTTAATTATTTCATCACCTTTTGCATGTGAAAAATCTCTATTTATCTGAGAAATATTATTTATGTCAAAAACTATTACCGACAAAGGTTTATTGTCTTGTTTTGCCTTAGCTATTTCTCCGGCCAAATCTTCCTGAAATCCTCTGTGATTCTTAAGCCCTGTCAATGAATCTATATGTGCATTTTGATTAGCTTTTTCTTGAAGATTTGAATTTATCAGGTATAAAGAAAAATAGTTAGCTAAAACATTCAAAATTTTATCATTATACACATCTTTATAAGGAGCCCCTGCAAGAAATACGCCACTACAGTTATTTTTGAACAGTAAAGGAATAATTATACCCGGAGAATTATTCAAATATGGAATTTTTAAGAAATCGATATCATTTATGTTTTTCTTAACTTGTTTTGTAAAACATTCAATTATCGGGTTATTTTCTTCCGTTAAAAAAATTCTTGAAGTAAAAGTATTGCCAACTCTACCTCTTAGCTTAATGTTAATACAATTTGATGCCTGATTAAAAATGCCAAATGCCGTGAAATTATACCCCAAAGTTTCCACAGCAACATTATGTACATTTTCATAAATATTATCAACAGAACAATCTTTTTGAGATTTAGTGCAAAAACTTGCCAACACCTCAATAATATCAATATTTTGCTGATTATCCGAAAAACTTGCATTTTCCTGATAACCTGCATACAATCTATTTGCTGTTTTTCCGGCTGAATTATTTTTGGTTGATTTTATCGGATTACTTTTAGGAACAATCAGACCGGGATTTTGAGCAAATTTATCTTTATTTGCACTTTTGGTATTGTTTATGTCGGACAATTTAACTAACCTTCTTACCTCAATAAGTATTTAAAACATGTAATTGAAAAAAGTTGACATTTTCTTATAAAAATTGTAATAAAGTTTAATTTTTTTAATATTATATTACTTCATATTTAAAAAAATCGCAACAAAATTTTAATAAAGTATATTTTTAAAAAGTTTTTGAGATATAATAGATTAGTTAAACATATTGATTTTGGTATTGTCGTAATGTATATGTATGCAGAAACAAAAACTCACGAAGTAACTGTTGACGTTGTAATATTTACAATTAGAGACAGAGGGCTGGAAGTGCTTTTGGTTCAAAGGGAACAAGAGCCTTTTAAAGATGCTTGGGCTATCCCCGGTGGTTTCGTAAGAATGACAGAAAACCTTGATGAAGCTGCAAAAAGGGTTTTATATGAGCGAACTCGTGTACAAAACGTATACCTTGAACAACAATATACATTTGGCGATCCTTTGCGTCACCCAAAATCCAGGGTTATAACAGTAAGTTATTTTGCGCTTATTCGAGCTGATGATATTCATTTGTCTTTTGATACAGGCTTAAACGTTCAAAATGTCGACTGGCACTCTGTTTACGAATTGCCAAACCTTGCGTTTGACCACGATCAAATTATTAAGCATGCTGTTAGAAAATTACGAGACAGATTGGAAGCAACTCCCGTTGCATTCCAGTTATTACCTAAAAAATTCACTCTAACTGATTTGCAAAAAACTTATGAAAATATACTTAATAACAGAATTGATAAAAGAAATTTCCGTAAAAAAATTATGTCTCTCGGATTCTTGTTGGAGCATAACGAATTTTCCAAATCTTCATCCAAAAGACCTGCCAGGCTTTATTCTTTTAATAAAGATGTTATTGAGAGCAAAAAAGGTATTTTTATTTAGAATTAACCTCAAGAATCTAAGATTTTAATTTTGAGAAAGTTTTTAACATTATATTTACAAGATAATATTTGCGATTTTTCCTTAAATTGGTTATTATATACATGATAAAAGGTCTTTAAGGAAATTATTTTGCAAGGATATATTATTAAAATACATTCCGATTTTTATTATGTTAAAACTGAATTGGGCATTATTGAGTGTAAATTAAGAGAAATCATCAAAAAAAGCCTAAATACTGTTTTTGTTGGTGATAATGTTATAATTGACGAATTTTCCCAAGAATCAAATCAAGCTGTTATCAGTAAAATTTTAGAGCGGAAAAATCATCTAAATCGTCCTTCTGTAGCAAATATTGATACAATTATAGTCGTAATGGCACTAAAAGAGCCCTCTTTTGACTTTATACAGCTTGATAGGTACTTGTCTTATGTAAAAATAAATAATATTAATGCTGTTCTTTGTATAAACAAAGAAGATTTAGGTGATGATAATAATATTAATGAAAAAATTTTTTCAATATACAAGCCTCTTGGCTATAAAATCCTTCTTACATCAGCTTTAACAGGAGAAGGACTTGAAAAATTAAAAAATATATTGAAAAATAAACGCTCTGTTTTTTGCGGATTATCCGGAGTAGGCAAATCCAGTCTTTTAAACAAACTTAATCCTGAATTCAATCTAAGAATCTGTGCTGTCGGTTCAAAAAGCTTAAGAGGAACGCATACAACAAGACACGTTGAGATTTTAGATATTGGTTTTGGCGAAATTGCTGATACTCCGGGTTTTAGCAACTTAAAATTTAATAATGTTCTTCCCAATGAAATAAAATTTTTATTTGATGATATTCAAAAATTTGCTGATAAATGTCATTATTATGATTGTTTACATTTAGAAGAAGAGGGCTGCAATGTCCTTTTAAATCTTGATAAAATATCCCAAACAAGGTATGAAAGCTATAAAGCATTTGTTCAAGAGGCTTTTTTATATAAAGATAAAATTCAAAATCAAGGATATAAAAAAGAGCAACGAACTAAAAAAATCCAAAAAGGTGAACAAGAAATTAAAATTGTAAAACTTGGCATAAAAGCTCGTGAAAAATCAAGAAAAAAACAAAAACAAGATTTAAATATTTCAAATTTAGATGATGCATATTATAATAACGATATAAATTTGGAATGAGAAAATGAACGATTTAAAAACTTGTATTGAAGAAAATAAACATCTGATAAATAAACACTTGGATGAATATTTAGAAATTCGATATCCTGATATCATTTGGGAATCAATGCGTTATACTGTGCTTTTGGATGGAAAAAGACTTCGTCCCCTGCTTGTTTTAGAAACAGTAAAAGCTTGTGGCGGAAAAATAGAAAACGCAATCCCGACAGCTTGCGCAATTGAAATGCTTCATGCTCAAAGTTTAATCCATGATGACTTGCCTTGTATGGATAACGACGATTTAAGACGAGGTAAGCTTACAAATCACAAGGTTTTTGGTGAAGCAATTGCAACTTTGGCAGGCGATGCACTCCTTTCTTTTGCTCCTCAGGTTATAATTCAAAAAACCCCAACTGCAGTAAAAAACGAAATAATATTGAAAATTTTAGAAGAATTTTTAATAACAGCAGGAGCCCTAAGTCTTATCGGAGGGCAGGTTGTAGATATTCAATCAGAAAATAAAAAAATTGATAAAGAAACCTTAAATTACATACATTCTCATAAAACAGGAGATTTAATAAGATTTTCTACCCGGGCAGGGGCTATTTTCGCAGAAGCTCCAGAAAATATTGTTAAAGTTTTCGATGAATTTGGACGATTAATAGGCTATGCTTTTCAAATAGCAGATGATATACTGGATATAATAAGCTCTGCTGACGAATTAGGCAAAACCACCGGAAAGGATGAAAAAAGCCAAAAATCGACTTACCCTAAATTATATGGATTAGAAAACTCGATAACAGAAGTTAAAAACTTGTGTAAACAAGCAAAAAATGTTTTAATAAATAACAATATCGCAACACCGGTACTAATACAATTAACTGAGAATATAATGATAAAATCAGAAAAGGATAAAAAATGATTTTAAATACAGGTTTAGAAGTGATTTCAGCCTCATTTTCATCGGCACTTTTGGCTCAATTATTAAAAATTATATTTTATTTTTCGATACACCGAAAAATAAATTTTAAAATAATAACAACAACCGGCGGTATGCCTAGTAGCCATAGCGGTTTTGTTGTAGCATTAATGACCAGTATTGGACTTATAAGTGGTTTTGATTCGGTAGATTTTGCTCTGGCACTAGGTTTTGCAATGATTGTAATGTATGATGCAGCAGGATTAAGAAGATCCGCAGGAAAAATGGCAACGGTTTTAAACAAAGTAGTTGATGAGATTTATGCCTATAAAAGACGTCCAACTCACGCTTCTGAAAAATTAATGGAACTTTTAGGACATACTCCATTAGAAGTTTTGATGGGCGGATTATTAGGCGCATCAATATCTTTAGGATTCCACGCTCTTCTTTAAAAAAGAAATTTAATAATTCAGATTATAAAGAAATATATTAGAGAAGAAAAGATTGAAGAAATTTATCAATCAGTATTTGATAGTATAAAACTTCCTGAAGAAGGGCTCTTTTCTTTTCTCCCAAAGGCTCATAAACACAATGATGGGAGTAATTTATGGAATTCGACATCTTGATAGAACTAACTAAAAATATCAGGTTTGCATAATTATTTCAATATGTTTGATGCAAAGCTAAAAACGAAAAAATATGTTTAATTTTATAATTCTAAAAGATTTCATTCCTCTTTAAATTACAAAACTCCAGATGAAATATATCTTTCAAATCTTCCCAAACTTGCTAATAAAAATACCGACGAGTTACCTCTAAAAAATATGTCTTGACAAATGGGCATAGTATAATCTAAATCCACACGTAAGTAAAAAGCTAAATTTGCACGATTCTTGGAATGTCCGCTTCTCTGTCGGAAGTTATTTTGCTTGCAAACTCTTTGTTTAAGGTATTTTGCAAATGATTCAAAAATCTTAAAAACGAGTTTTTAGGGCTTAAGTGTTTATTCAATTCTTCCAGCGAACAATCTAAAATTGTTCCGTCTATTGTACAAATTCCGCTAACTACTTTTGCCGGTGATTCTATTGTCTTTTTAATAAACTTTAACGTAAATATTGCTGTTTCTGTTAAAGATAAAGCAATTTCCGGTGCAAGTTTTTTCACATACCCTAGAATGATAGAACCTGATTCTTGAGTATTAGTATTAAGATAAAGTTTTTCGGTATTTGAAAAAATCAAATCAGCTGCTTTAATATCAAAAATCGCACTTATTTTATAAGTTTCTTCAGGGCTATCGGGTGAAAACAGTTTTAATACATTATAAGAAGGATCAATAATTAAAAAATTCTCAAAATCTGATTGAGAAAACATTACGTTTAGAGTTTCGTCTTTAAAGTTCAAAAAATTTGTGTCATTTTCAGCTAAAAGAGGGTATTTTTTGTATTCAAGAAGTTTTGGCAAATATTTCTTATAAAATTTTTTATCGTTATCAAGTAATTTTAATACTTTGAGTTTATTAGCTTTTGTATTTTTTATAGCAAGTATGAAAATATGATAAGCATTGTAATTTTTGCAACTGCCACCTGCTAATATAAAAATATATTTTTCTTTAAATTTACTGTTTAATAATAATCCGATTTTTGAGCTTAATTCCGAGCATACTCCGGTTATATATTTTCCTTGATTAAAAGTATTAAAATTAACTAATTCAAAATAATCGTCAAATTCTTTAACGATACACTGTTTATAGTTTTTTAACAGTGCATTTTTTCCGTATTGGCATCTTTTTAGAATTTCATCAATAGAAAAAAGATCGGCTTTTGAGAATCCTGCAACATTTGCTATTTGTGAAAATTTATTATAAGCCTTTTTTCCTGTTTTTGACATTTATAATTGCCTTTAAGAAATCCAAACCTTTTCATCTCCCAATTTAAATTGATTTTAGCTTATAAATTGCATGTTGGAAATAATCTAAATATATGAGAAAAATTAAGCTATGAAACTGCAGGAAAATTGGATTTTTCCAAAAAATCAGAATTTTTCAAAATATTAATATACTCTATCAATCAACAGGGGAATACAAAACTATATTTATCTGTTTAAATTTAAATATGATTTGTTCATTCTCTATTAACCGTCTGTTTTTCAGCTGTAGATCGGATATATCCGATCTTTTTTATTGCAATGTTTTGATGATTGATTTTATTGTGTCGGTTAATAGTAAATCAGGAC
>JAQUYY010000086.1 GCA_028691575.1 Candidatus Gastranaerophilales bacterium | reverse complement strand
AAATCGGTTCCTAAAATACAACCCATTGAATATGATGGTAAGGGAAATGTAATATATGATTGTAATACAGATCCTATTTATACCGCCATGCCACTTCAGGGAAAACAATTAACTTTAACTATAGACAGTTCTATTCAACACGTTGCCGAAGTAGAACTTTCAAAAATGCTTGAAAAAACAAATGCCGAACGTGGCACCGTTATTGTTCTAAACCCTAAAAATGGCGAAATACTTGGATTGGCAGTACTGCCTAATTATAATCCGGAAAACTACAATAAATTCAAGCAATCAATCGTTAAAAATTGGGTATTAAGTGATGTTTATCCACCCGGTTCAACTTTTAAAATACTTACAATAGCATCTGCAATTGAATCGGGTGCTATTACAAAAGATACAAAGATTAATGATACCGGGAAAATAACAATTCAAGGATGGACAATTAAAAACTATGATTATTCACAACATAAAAATCCGGGAATTATTGATTTAGAGTATTTATTTGAACACAGCAGTAATGTTGGCAGTGCAAAAGTTGCATTGGAAATGGATAAAAAAGTATTTTATGACATGTTGTGTAAATTTAATCTCGGCGTAAAAACAGGAATAGATCTCCCCGGCGAATCTAGTGGTATTTTGCCAAAACCTAAAACTTGGGATACAATAAGACAGGCAACAATAGGATTTGGCTATAGTATAGCTACAACACCTATTCAAATCGCTTCTGCCGTAGGGGCAATAGCAAATAACGGATTGTGGGTAACTCCACACGTTATAAAGTACGATGAAGATACAGCAGAAAAAAAAATTGTAAAAAAACAGGTTATATCGGTAGAAACAGCAAAAATTATGACTGAATTGCTTGCAAATAGTATAAAATCATCAAAATCCAGCGCAGGTAAAATTAACCATTTTAGAGTTGCGGGAAAAACCGGAACATCAAGAAAACCGAATGAAAACGGAAAGGGTTATATTGAAGGTCAAGTTTATACGTCATTTATCGGGTACTTTCCTGTCGAAAATCCTCAAGTACTGATTATGGTAGTAGTTGATAACTCAAAAGGTGCAGGAGTATGGGGACGCACAATAGCAGCACCTGTTTTTAATACTGTGGCAACTGAAGTTTCAAAAATTTTAAATATGCCGACAAACGTATCTGACTAGGGGGAAATAAAATGGAAATAAAAAAAATTATTAATATTATCAATCCTGTTAAAATTCTATCAAATGCAGGTAACATTAATATTACGGGGATTTCTTATAATACAAAAACATTACAAAAAGGAGATGTTTTCGTTTGTTTAATCGGCGAACATATAGATAGCCATAACTTCATACCTCAAGCCATTGAAAATGGAGCTTCCTGCATAATTGTATCAAAAGAAATAAATGATTCAACTATCCCTACGCTTGTGGTTAAAGACACAAAATTAGCACTTACTCAGATTTCCGAATTATTTTATGATTATCCTTCAGCAAAACTGAATTTAATCGGAGTAACAGGCACTAATGGAAAAACAACGGTTACTCACTTAATTCAAAGAATTTTTGAAGAAAATGGGCAAAATTGTGGAATTATAGGAACTTTAGGGCATAAATTCACTTCAAAAGATATTTATAAAGAAGCTAAGCATACTACTCCCCAATCACCTGAATTTCAAAGAACTTTAAAAAATATGCTCGATAATTCAACGCCAAATGTCATTGCAGAAGTAAGTTCTCACGCCTTAGAACAACATAGGGTCGGCTGCACAGAATTTAAAGGCGCGATTTTTACTAATTTAACGCAAGATCACCTTGATTATCATATTACAATGGATGCATATTTTAATGAAAAGGCAAAACTTTTTGAAAACCTTTCCCCGGGCAATTTTGCAGTAATAAATAATGATGATGAATATTCTGATAAATTAAAAAACAGAATTAAAAATGAAGTAAAAATTCTTACTTACGGAATTAATAACAAATCAGATGTTATGGCTGAAAACATTGAGTTTTCAACTTCCGGCGCTAAATTTAAATGCATAACCCCGACAGAAACAAAAAATATAACCCTTCAAATGACAGGATTATTTAGTATTTACAACGTTTTAGCTGCAATTTGTACAGGAATTGCAAATAATATCGATTTAGAGATTTGTATAAATGCCCTTGAAAACACTAAAGGTGTTGCAGGAAGGTTTGAAACAATAACAAAACAACCGTTAACAATAGTTGATTACGCTCATACTCCAGACGGGTTGCTGAATGTTTTAAATGCAGCTAAAAAAATATTGCCGGCTAATGGCAGATTGATTTGTATTTTTGGCTGCGGAGGTGACAGAGATGCCACAAAACGTCCAAAAATGGGTCAAATTGCTGAAAATATCGCTGACATCATTATTATTACTTCAGGTAATCCCAGATCAGAAGATCCCCAGCAAATTATAACCGATATTTTAACCGGAATAAAATCTTTGAATAGTGAAAAAATTCAAGTTGAAATTGATCGAAAAACTGCCATAAAATTGGCTTCAAAAATGGCAAAAAAAGATGACATTGTTGTTATTGCCGGAAAAGGACATGAAGATTATCAAATTTTAAAAGATAAAACCATTCATTTTGACGATAAGGAAGAAGTAAAAAAAGCATTTGCATCAACTCTAAAATAAATTTAGAAATTCAGACAGGGAAAAAATAAAAACTATACTATGCCCATAAATTAGGACACGAAAATCTTAATTTATTCTTTTTAGAATAGATAAGGAAATAGTTTTATGGGAAAGAGAAAAGTGAAAGAGTATTCTGCAGAATTTAAAACCAAAGTAGTTTTAGAAACATTAAAAGAAGAACATACGCAAGTTGAAATTTATTGGAAATCTTACAAATACGAAAGCGTATTTTTGCATAATTATTTCAATATGTTTGATGCAAAGCTAAAAACGAAAAAATATGTTTAATTTTATAATTCTAAAAGATTTCATTCCTCTTTAAATTACAAAACTCCAGATGAAATATATTTTTCAAATCTTCCCAAACTTGCTAATAAAAATACCGACGAGTTACCTCTAAAAAATATGTCTTGACAAATGGGCATAGTATAATCAAGTAAATTATGATCCGACTCATAGTATAGTTTTAAAAGATCGCTTTTAACGGCATAAAAAATATTTTTGTCGTACACGCCACCTCAAATATTTTTATTAGCCCCAGCTCACTTTTACTATTTATATAAAAACATTTTGTATTCGCAAATTGCGGAATAAGCTGAAATCGTTACTAAAGTTTAATAATTTTATTTTTATATTGAAAAAACAGCCTCAAAAATATTTTTTTATGTCAATAATTTTGCAAAAAAGATTAAGTTTTATTAAATATTATTTTAAAAAATAGTAAAATCTTATTACATATTAGGAATAACTTTGGTATAATTACTACTATAAAAAATAATATTGGAGGAAATATTTAATGTCGCCTACAAAACAAGAACAATCAGAATTTGAAAAGTTATTGTCAAAATATGACTATGACTTTAAAAAAGGTAATTTAGTAAAAGGTATAGTTGTTGGGTACGAATCAAACAATGTTCTTGTTGATATTGGTGCAAAAACCTCTGCAATAATTCCGTTTAGAGAAGTTTCATTAAGTGCCGGAAAACCTTCAAAAGAAGTCCTCGAGGTGGGAGATGAGAAAGAATTTTTAATTATAAAAGATGAGGATGAAGAGGGACAACTTACACTTTCTTATAAAAAAGTAGCCGCTGCATATAGTTGGCAAAAAATTGAGAATATTAAAAAAGATGATCAAAGTGTTGAAGGAGAAGTGCTTTCTGTGGTCAAAGGAGGTCTTTTGGTTGAAGTGATGGGTTTGCGTGGATTTGTTCCATCAAGTCATTTAAGAGCAAAAGATCCGGACAATCTTATCGGTGAAAAATTAGAATTAAAAATACTTTCATTTGATTCTGTTCAGGGAAATTTGATTTTATCACATAGAAAAGTTACAACTGATCAGCAGGCTGAAAAGAAAAAAGAAATATTTGAAACATTAAAGGCAGGTAGTGTTGTCGAAGGTGAAGTTGTAAGGTTGGCTGAATTTGGTGCTTTTATTGACATTGGCGGAATCGATGGTTTGCTTCCTCTTTCTCAGGTATCGTGGAGATGGGTTGATCATCCATCCGATGTGCTTTCTATAGGTCAAATAATTAAAGTTGAAGTTATCGGAATTGACCATGATAAAGAGCGTGTTAGTTTGAGTTTGAAAAACTTACAGCCGGATCCTTGGGATAAAGCAAGAGAAATTATCAAAGAAAATGAAAAGATTACAGGTATAATAACAAGATTAAAACATTTTGGCGCTTTTGTAGAAGTTTGTGACGGAGTTGAAGCATTGCTTCCGCAAAAAGAGGTTAATGAGCTTCAAATCCGGAAAAAAGCTCCGGTTGAAGTTGGCGATAAAATTGAAGCTACTGTTCTTAAATTTACACCGGCTGATAAAAGAATAAGTTTATCTGTTTCTGAGCAGCCTAGAGAAGAAGAAAAGCCCGAAACCACAGTAAAACAAAAGAAACAAAAATCTGAAATACCGGAATAAATAATTTTTTGATTAAACATTAAATCTGAAATGAGCTATATCTCCGTCTTGAACTTCGTATTCTTTGCCCTCAAGACGAGTAAGTCCTTTTTCTCTTGCAGCGGCGTAAGAACTCGAATTAACAAAATCATTATATCCTGTTATTTCTGCTCTGATAAAGCCTTTTTCCATATCAGAATGAATTTCACCTGCTGCCTCAGGTGCTTTCGCACCGGCTTTAATTGTCCATGCCCGAACTTCTATTTCACCTGCGGTAAAATATGTACGAAGTCCTAAAAGTTTGTACACACTTTTAATCATTCGCTCAATTCCTGAAGAAGTTACTCCAAGATCTGATAAAAATTCTTTTGCTTCTTCCTGAGATAATTCGGATAGTTCAGCTTCAATCTGAGCGCTAATTATGACAACTTCTGCAGTATGAGTTTTTGCATATTCTCTAACTTTATTAACCATTTCATTGCCATCTTTGGCAAGGTCTGCTTCAGAAACATTAGCTGCGTATATCATAGGCTTTGCACAAAGTAGCTGAAGCGCTTTAACAAAAGGTATTTCATCTTTTGTGAATAAATTTAACGAAAAGAATTTCCCTTCACTTAAAAGGTCTAAAAGTTTATCGAGTACAACATCCTCAATTAAGGCATTTTTTTCCTTAGCTTTAACCTGTTTTGCAATTCTTGTTTTTCTTTTTTCAACAGAAGCCAAATCAGCCAGAGCCAATTCTGTGTTGATAACTTCAATATCATCTAATGGATTGATTTTGCCAGCAACATGGATTGTATTTTCATCTTCAAAACACCTTACAACCTGAATAATGGCATCAGTTTCTCTAATATGAGCCAAAAATTGGTTACCTAATCCCTCACCTTTGCTGGCACCTTTTACCAAGCCTGCAATATCTACAAATTCAATTGCGGTAGGAATTACAGTAGTAGTTTTTACTAATTTTTGTAAAACATATAATCTTTCATCGGGAACGCTTACCACTCCCACATTGGGTTCGATAGTACAAAACGGATAATTAGCAGACTCTGCGTTAGTTCCGGATGTTATAGCGTTAAAAAGGGTTGATTTTCCTACATTTGGAAGCCCTACAATTCCAGCTCTCAGCAATTTTATTTCCTTTCGTTACTTTTATATATTCTTATATTTACTATTCTTTTAATATTATAGTAAAATCATAACAAACAAACAAATAAAAAAATAAGGCAGTTTTATGGATAATCTTTTATTACATCTAAAAGCTTTGGGATTTAATTCTTATGAAGCAAAAGTATATTTGGCTTTGCTTAAAAAAACACCTGCAACAGGCTATGAAATAAGTAAAGAATCCGGAGTTCCACAAGCAAGAGCTTATGACACATTAAAAGTTTTAGAAGGCAAACAAATGGTTGTTTCTAGTGGTACAAGACCTGTTACATATATACCAATCAGCCCTAAAGAACTTTTAAAACAGTCTAAAAATGATTTTCAAAAATCTTTGAATTATCTGAGCGAAAATTTACCCTCACCCTCAGATGATTTTATTGAACCTGTTATAAACTTAAGAAACTCCAAAGAAGTATTAAAAAAGGTCATTGAGTTAATTGAAAATGCTGAAAAGGAAGTTTGTATTGAGTTTTGGAATAATGATTTGGATGAAATCAAGCCTGCATTGCAAAATGCTCATAACAGAGGCATTGATGTAAAAGTTGTAGGTTACGATGATTTTAATTTAGATTTTGGTGTTTTTTATAAGCATGGTTTAGCGGATACTATTGCAAATTCGCTTGGCGGACGTTGGATAATTATGTCAATTGATGATACTAGAGGGTTAGTGAGTACAATTTCTGATAAAAGCAATGATTTTGAAGGGATTTATACAAAAAATTTAAGAGTTGTTCTTATTATTAAAGAATTTATTGTCCATGATATTTTTTTATTAGATGTTGAAAAGGAAATGGGTAAAGAATTAACAAAAGTATATGGACAAGATTTAATAAAATTAAGAGAAAAAATCTTTGGACTTGATTTTCGCTTTAAAACACATTAAAAATATTAAAAGTTTTTACTGTAACATTTTTTGTTAATTTTTTTAGAAAATACTGTTCAAAAACATAGAAAAGTTATATAATTAAATTAATAAATCACCAGTAGTTAAAATAAACAATTGGCAGAGAGATAAGTGAAGGGATGCGGGGTTATTGCATAATTTCAACTTTGAATTGATTACCGGGCCGATGAGTTGCGGGAAAACTGAAGAGCTTTTAAGAAGACTTAAAAGAGCTGCAATTGCAGGAAAAAAAATAAAAGTTTTTTCACCTTCTCTGGATACCAGAATCCTTGGAAATGTTATAAAATCAAGAAACGGAACATGCCAGGATGCTATAAAAGTCAATAATTCATATGAAATTTTATCCCATATTAAAGATACAGACCAAATTATTGCGATAGATGAGTTGCAATTTTTTGATAAAAATATTGTTCTGGTAATTAAAAAACTTATTAAAAATAATAAAAAAGTTATCGGAACCGGTTTGGATTTAGATTTTAAAGAAGAGCCTTTTGGCTCTATGCCGGAATTACTTGTATATGCAGATAAAGTCGATAAACTTACTGCGATTTGTATGAAGTGCGGTTCTGAATACGGTGTTAGAACACAACGTCTTATTGACGGAGAGCCTGCTGATAAGTCATCTCCTTTAATTATGATCGGCGGAGATGAAACATATGAAGCAAGATGCTTAAATTGTTATGAATTACCCAACAAAAATAGTGTCCAACGAAAGATTCCGAAAGTATCAGATACAACGGAATCATTTAAACGAATATTGCTTAGCTAACTTGCCATGATGCGTCCTTTGCTCACACAAACGTGTGAGTTTTTTATTTGAAAAAATTTACATAGGATTTGTAAGCATATGTTAAAAAAGTATCACAAATCTGAATTAATAAAGCAATTAATTTGAACTGATTGTTTTTATATTAATAGGATATATTTAGAGAGAGAAAATTATATGAGCTGGATTATTAATAATAATTATTTAAAAGACATTGATAAACAACAATTTGAAAATTATCTGAAAGAAAAAGCTAAAGAAGCTGAAAATGATGCTTCAATATTTGATTCAATTGATTTTGAA
>JAQUYY010000085.1 GCA_028691575.1 Candidatus Gastranaerophilales bacterium | reverse complement strand
CTCCCAAATGATAATATGCAGAAGAATTTTTAGGATTTAATTTAATTGACTGTTTATATTTTTCAATTGCAGCGTCAGTTTGATTTTTGGCAAATAATGCAGTTCCGGAGTTTTCAACAGCATTGGAAAATTGAGGTTCTATTTCAACAGCCTTGTCAAAATATTTTTGAGCTTTATCTATGTTGCCTATTTCTTTGTATATTTTTCCTGCATTATTATATGCCTGATAGTGTTTAGGGTTGCTTTTTATGGCATTTTCAAACTCCATTAAAGAGAGTTCATAGAATTTTGATTTGTTTTTAATTACATCCATATTAGAAGAAGTCGTTTTTCGATAATAAACCAACCCTAATCCGTTGTGGGCATCAGCATTATCAGAATCTTGTTTTAAAACTTTTATATATTCTCTGTAAGCTCCGTCTAATTTATACTGCGCAGAATAAATATTACCTAATGTAGTTCTGGCTTGCAGATTATCGGGATTTTCAGCCAACATTTCGTTAACTTTTAATAGTGCCTCATCATATTTGCCTTTTTCAATAAGTTTATCTATTTGAACATAAGTTTTTGAAACTTTTGAAGTATAAACATTATTACCGGCGGAAAACGAAGTGTTGCAAAGTGAAATACAGATGACAAATGAAACTAAAAATTTATATTTATTCATAACCTTCTCCCGAGTTAAAAAATATTAAATATTTACTTACTGTTTAAAATAATTGTATAATCTTTTTGTGTAAATGTAAAATAAATCAAGAAATTTAATGAAAAAAATTACAAACAGTAAAAATGATTTAATAAACCCTAATTCCGCAATATTATTGGAAGATTTTAAGCTGTATTTAGAGATAGAAAGAAATTTGTCGATTCATACCGTAAAAGCATATTATGGAGATGTTACAGGATTTTTGATTTGGGTAAAAGAAAGATTGGTAGAGGATTTAACCTATAAAGACATTAGATTGTATTTAGCAGATATTCAAAATTTAAATTACTCAAGAGTGACTATATCAAGAAAAATCGCTGCAATTAGGACTTTTTACAGGTATTTGTATCGGGAAAGAATTGTATCTTCTAATCCTGTTGACAGCATAAAAAGTCCGAGAAAAGCAAAAAAATTGCCTTCTTTTTTAACAGAGACAGAGGTTGAAAATATATTAGATAGCGTTAATATAACTTCACCATTTGGCAAAAGAAATAAAGCAATGCTTGAAATGCTTTATGCAACCGGTATGAGGCTATCTGAATTATGCAGTTTGAATTTGGATGATTTAAACCTTGAAAATAACGAAATAACCGTTTTTGGAAAAGGAGGCAAGGAAAGAATAGTTTTAATAAACAATAGAGCGAAAAATTTCCTTGAAAATTATGTGCGGAATGCAAGAACCACTTTATTGCAAGATTCGCTAAGTACAGATTTATCGGCTCTTTTGATAAATCATACAGGTTTTAGGCTTCAACAAAGAAGTGTAGCCAGGATTTTAAAAGATACGGTTAAAAGTCTAAAAATTCCTAAAAAAATATCCCCGCACGTTTTTCGCCATACTTTTGCAACCAAATTGCTTGAAAAAGGTGCTGATTTAAGGGTTGTTCAGGAATTATTGGGACATGCCAGTATCAGTAACACACAGATTTACACCCATGTTTCAACAGAAAGACTAAAACAGGCATATATAAATGCCCATCCAAGGTCTAGGGTGAAAAAATAATAAATTAACAACTTGCAATAATTTGCATTTTATTAAGAACTTTCTTATAATTGGGTATAGATAGAATAAGATGTAAGTCATTGCGAGAAGCAATCTAAAAACAACGATTGAATACTGGTAAGATGCTGCTGAGTAGGGACATTTCCTATAGTTCGAGCAAACTCTCACTACCAGGTAGGGGCATAAAACTACGGCTCATAAATTCGTCTTGTTTTGCAGCCAGGAAAGCAGTCAATCAAGTTTAGCATGATAAAGTGGGAGATGATGAATGAATTTTATAGCAAAAATGCAACAATCCAACAATAAATTAGTAAGGAAGCTCGGCTTTACCTTGGCAGAGACATTGATAGTCATTGCAATAATCGGAATAATTGCTTCAATAGTTACTCCGATGTTATTCGGAACGACAAGTGATGCAGAGCTAAAAGCAAAATGGAAAAAAGAATATTCAGACCTCGCACAAGCAACAATGATGATTGTAGCTGATAACGGCGGTACTTTAGCAGGCGCATTCCCTGGTGATGTTGCAGGAAGTGAAGATTTAAAGAATGCTTATGCAGAAAAATTAAACATTATTAAAGACTGTTCGGGAACTTCCGGTTATGGTGGAACGGGAAGCGGAGCAAGTACTGAAGGTTGTTGGCATAGTGGTACAAACAGCTGGTATCGTTTAAACGGTACAGGAATAGAAAGTCAAGTTAATCCCGGGTTAATTCTAAACAACGGCAGTTTAATGAGATTTTATATTGAAGAATCTCATTGCAGTTATGCTGCAGGAGATTATACAAGATGCGGATGGATATCTATAGATATAAACGGATTTAAAAAACCGAATATTATTGGAAAAGACATATTTTATGCAAGTATAACCTCAAATACATTAATACCATGGGGTGCAAGAGGATGGTATGACCCATCAACAACGTGCGTAGAAGGCTCAACAGCAACAGATAATAGAGGTGAGGGTTGTTCTGCAAAATATTTGTATGAATAGTTAACTCTTTTATTAATTCAAAACTTATGCTAAAGTTATTTTTATTTATATAAATTGAGATAAAATGGGTAAATACAGCACTCCGAATTTGTTTAAAAGCATAAGACACGCACTTCGCGGGTTGCTTTTGTCTGTTAAATCTCAAAGAAATTTTAGGTTGGATATCGGGATTTCTGTATTGACAATTATTTTGTCTATATTGCTAAAATTCAGTATTGTTGAGATGTCCATATTGCTTCTTGTTATTGCATTAGTGCTTTTTGCTGAATTGATAAATACCGTTTTTGAATTTATTATAGATGCTTATTTTGGCTGTAAATTTTCTATTCTTGCAAAAATGGCAAAAGATATTTCAGCAGGAGCTGTTTTTATAACAGCTATGATTGCTGTTATTATTGGAATTCTTCTTTTTGCGCCAAAAATAATTGCTCAATTACACTAGTGTCTTTTCATTAGCTTTTTGAGTCATTTTAGAAAGATTTTTCGTACTTTTTATTTTATAAATTTCTTTGTTCCCTGAAATATGATAAATTCTAACCAGTATTTCTGCTAAAATTCCTGTACTGATTAGCTGAATCCCTGCTAACGTAAAGATTGTAACTACAACAATATGCTCTAATATAAACGGGCTGTGAAGAAAATACTTTTTAAAAACTGCAATTGTGCCTAACAAAAATGCACATAAAAAGCAATACATACTAATTTTTCCAAATATATGCAATGGCTTTGTAATAAAATTTTTGAAAAAAAGTACTGTTAATAAGTCTAATACAACTTGAAATGTCTTAAATATATTATATTTGCTTCTGCCATGTTTTCTGGAATGGTGCTGTACAGGAACTTCAAGGATTTTAGCACCGTTGATATAAGCTAACGGCACGATAAAACGATGCATTTCACCGTACAAATCAAGTTCTTTAACGATTTCTTTTCTGAAAACCTTCAAAAAACAACCGTTATCTTTTAATTTTATACCTGTAAACTTACTGATAATGTTATTAGCGATTCTTGAAGGTAAATTCGTTAAGAAAAAATTGTCTTTTCTGTTTTTTCTCCAACCGCTAATTACGTCATAACCTTGTTTTAAATTTTCAACCAACATAGGGATGTCGCAAGGATCATTTTGCAAATCTCCGTCTAAAGTTACGACAATATCTCCTGAAGCATATTGAAAACCGGCCATTATAGCGGAAGTTTTGCCGTAATTTTTTCTGAATTTTATTAATTTGATATCAGGGTTCTCACTGCTCAATTTCTCCAGTAATTCAGTACTTCCATCATCTGAACCATCATCAATAAAGACAATTTCAAATGTTTTTCCCATGCCTTTAAACAGAGACAATAATTTTAGAGTCAATGGTTCAATATTTTGCAGTTCGTTGCATATAGGTATAACTGCTGAAATACTGCTGAAATTTTGCATATTCGTTAATTCCCGATTTTAATATCAATCTATAGTAATTATATAGTACAATTAATATTATTACAAAATTTTTTATGGAATAAAAGGAATATGCGCAATAAAACGAAAACATTTTTGATTTTAGCCGGGATAATACTTTTGGGATTTTTGCTAAGAATAATCGGCCTGGATAAACCGGACGGATTCTGGTATGATGAAGCTATAACGTATTATTCGGCATCTTTAAATAGTATTTTTGAAGTGGTAAAAAGTACAGTTCATGGACCTTTATATTTTACGCTTTTGCATTTTTGGATAAAATTTATCGGCGAAAGTGATCTTGTTATAAGGCTTTTTTCTGTATTGACAGGTGTTTTGACTATTCCTATTATGTATTTGGCAGGAAAAGAATTAAAAAATTCTAATTTAGGCTTGATTGCAGCAACATTAACAGGAATAAATTCCTTATTTATTTATTATTCACAGGAAGTCAGATTTTATCCTCTGTTAATTTTTTTAGTTGCTATAAATGCATTGTTTCTCATAAAATCTGCTAAAAAGCCCGATTGTAAAAATTTTACTTGTCTTGGAATTTCAATGCTTTTGGTTATTTCAACTTATGTATTGAGTTTTTTGTTTGTATTTTTTGAAATAATAGCATTATGGATTTACATTTACTTTGAAAAAAAAGATTTTCTTAAAATATTTTATAAATTTTTGATGTCATTGACTTTAGTGGGACTAATTTTTACATTTTTTGCTTTAAATAATTTTATCAGCACATTTATGGGTATTGGCAAATATTACAGAAATACATTTGATGTTTTTCCATTTGACTTATCAGTGTTGTTTATGATTTTTCAAAACTGGACAACTCCTCAAATAATTGGTTTAACGAATAACATAACGGGTTATGTCGAAAAATTATTTTTAAACACTCCAATAAATGAACTTGCGGTATTTGTATTATTTCCGATGGGAATACAGCTTATAACTTTCTTAAAAGGTATTTTAGAGAAAAAAAAGCTTACTATAATTCATATTTTAGCAATTACTATAATTGGATTTCTAGGGGTAGAAATTATTGCAACTTTATTGAATAAATTTTCAATAGTAACTCGCTATACCTTAGTTTGTGTACCGTTTTTCATATTAATTTGCTCCTATGGGCTCTTTATAATGAAGAAAACAAGAATTTTAATGACGTATCTTGTTTTAACGAGTATATTTTACATCATTACAGTTCCATACAGTGCACCTAAAATGCAACGTCCGGAAGGTCAAAAACTTGGAGCAGCTTTGCTGAATAAATATCCGTTAAATGAAAAAGATATTGTTTTACTGCCACTTGTACCATATCAATTAGATAAACATTTTAAGAAAAAATCAAAACGGATTAGTCTTGAATCAACTTTTATAAACGATAAAAAAGGTTTAGCATCAATTATAGGCAATGAAAATGCTCAAATTTTAAATGCTAAAACGAGTTATGATGTTTTTAAAAATTATTTGTCAAGTAAATATGCACCAAAATCTTTAGAAAAATTTTTACAAAAAAAATATTACAATAACCTTGAAAACGGTCGTTATTTTATAATTGTAGAAAATAAAAGTTTTAATATTTATTCAAAGAGGGATTTGAATTTTGTAACAAATTCTGTTGAATATGAAAAACAGTCTATAATATTTATGTTATTATCTAAATTGACTTTTGATATTGTAGATATAAGTTACGATAATCTTATACCTGTAAGTATTGATAATAATGGACCTTGGGTCATATATATTTTTAAAAAGGATAATTAATGATAAGAAGCAAGAAAGAAAATTTAAAAATATCTCTGTTGTCAAATTTGGCATATTATTTATTTAAACTGTCTGATTTAACAATGACATATAAAAATAATAACATGCCAAAAGATGTTCCTGCAATTTATGCGGTTTGGCATGGCAGGCAATGTTGTATTGGTGGAATACCAAACAGAAAAAATTTAAACGTATTAATCAGTCCATCTAATGACGGCGAAATAATTGCACGTATAGTTGAAAAAATGGGATTTTCAATAATCAGGGGTTCAAGAGGCAGAGATGGCGCAAAAGCTGTTTTAAAAATGGTAAATGCATTAAAAGAGGGTAAGAATATTGCTTTTACCGTTGATGGACCAAAAGGACCATTTGGAAAAGTAAATAAAGGACTTATCAAACTTGCTAAAATGGCTCAAGTTCCTATTATTCCTTTAATGGGAATTGCCAGAAATGGTATTGTAATTAATTTTAACAGTTGGGACAAATATCAAATGCCGATAATAAACGCAACAACTATTAATAATTACGGAACTCCAATTATGGTTCCTGAAGATGCAACTTCGGAGCAAGAAGAAGCGATAAGACTTCAAATAGAAAAAGAATTATTCAGGCTTTCAGATGAAAATCAAACACTATATGATGAAAAATTTGAGGGATAAATGGATTCTAAAGTGATTAGAGCAAAAGCACCGTTAAGAATAGGTTTAGCAGGTGGTGGAACTGATGTTAGCCCATATTCGGATATTTATGGCGGAAATGTTTTAAATTCAACAATAAATATGTATGCTTATGCTACGATTAAACCTTTAAATAACGGCAAAATTATCTTTAATTCTTATGATTTAGATATAAAGCAAGAATTTGGCTCAAGTGATATTATTCAATCAAAAGGTGATTTAGCCCTTTTAAAAGGCGTATATAATCGAATAGTCAAAGATTTTCCTCAATTTAAAAATTTGTCTTTTGAATTATCAACGTATGTAGATGCTCCTGTGGGTTCAGGATTAGGCACATCTTCAACTTTGGTGGTGACAATTTTGGCTGCATTTGCAGAATGGCTGAAAATTCCGCTAAGCGAGTATGATTTAGCACATCTTGCATGGGAGATTGAGCGTGTAAATTTAGGCTTTGAAGGTGGAAAGCAAGATCAGTATTCATCAGCATTTGGCGGATTTAATTTTATTGAATTTTTTAATAATAACAAAGTTATTGTTAATCCGTTAAGAATTAAACAGGAATATATAAACGAATTAGAAAATAACCTGGTGCTTTATTTTACAGGGCAGAGCAGAATTTCATCAGAAATTATTTCAACTCAAATAAAAAATGTAAATGAAAAAAAACAAACTTCAATTGATGCTATGCACAACTTGAAAAAACAGGCTGTTATGATGAAAGAAGCATTATTGAAAGGAGAAATTGATAGAATCGGAGAATTATTAAACTTTGGATGGGAATATAAAAAACAGATGGCATTAAAAATTACATCATCTGAAATTGATGAAATATTTGAAACTGCATTAAATGCAGGAGCATCGGGGGGCAAAATTTCAGGAGCAGGCGGGGGCGGGTTTATTATATTTTATTGTCCCGATAATTCAAAATATCAAGTCATAAAAGCACTTGAGAAAACTAACGGTAAGATCTACTCTTTTCAGTTTTGCCCATCAGGTGTGCAATCCTGGCAAAATTCACAGGAAATCTATATTTTGTAGGATCAAATATTTTGAGTTTTTGCGTCAGGTAAAGGCTTCTCTAGGCCTGTAATTACAGGCTTAATATT
>JAQUYY010000084.1 GCA_028691575.1 Candidatus Gastranaerophilales bacterium | reverse complement strand
AATATAGCAATTTTTAATAACATATTGTTTTTAATAAGGTATGAGAGAGAAACAAAAAATTAGAGAGAGAAATTAAATTTACCCACACACACTTACTTCATACTTACTTCACACTTTACTTCTTACCACTTCACACAGAGGAATCTAACAAGATTTCAGCCCCCAAAAGGGGCTTTTTTATTGCAATAATTTTAATAAGTTGTCTTTCCATACTTGATATTAAATTGCCATATTTTTACAGCACTAAAACAAGTTCTGCATGACACAATTTATCGGTTATTTTTATAAAAGATATGAATAAGCATAAAAAAGACAGACCCGTTTAAAAATCTGTCTTTAACAATTTTTATAAAATTTTTCTATTTATCATCTAAAGCAGCAACGCCCGGAAGTTCTTTTCCTTCAATAAACTCAAGGCTTGCTCCACCGCCTGTTGAAATATGAGAAAACGAATTTCTGTCTAATTTAAATTTTTCAACAGCAGCAACTGTATCTCCACCGCCCAAAACACTTGTAGCACCATTTTTTGTTGCTTCTTGAACAGCTAGCGCAACGGCTTTTGTTCCTTCTTCAAACAAATCTGTTTCAAAAGCACCGACAGGACCATTCCATAAAATTGTTTTTGATTCTAAAACAGCATCAGCAATAGCTTTTATGGTCTTAGGACCGGCGTCAACACCTTCCCAACCATCCGGAATATCATCAGATGCAACAAATTTAATATTTGCATTATTGCTAAAATCATCTGCCGCCAAAACATCTTCTGCAATAATTAACTTAACGCCTTTTTCTTGTGCAGTTTTCATCAACTCTTTTGCAAAATCTAATTTATCATCTTCGCAAATAGAATTTCCTATTTTGCCGCCCATTGCTTTTTTAAATGTATATGTCATGCCTCCACCCAAAACAACGGTATCGCATTTTGTAATTAAATTTTCAATAACAGCGATTTTTGTGCTAACTTTGCTTCCGCCAACAATTGCAATAAAGGGTCTTTTAGGATTTTCAAGTATAGAGCCGAGAGCGATTAATTCTTTTTCCATTAATAATCCTGAAACAGCAGGCGAAAGGAGTTTTGCAACTCCTTCAGTTGAAGCATGGGCTCTATGTGCAGCACCAAAAGCATCATTTACATAAAAATCAGCCAGGTCTGCTAATTTTTGAGCAAATTCAGAATCATTTTTTGTTTCTTCATTATAAAATCTAATATTTTCCAATAATGCAACGTCACCGTCATTCATTTCAGAAAGTTTTTCTTTTACTTCTTCGCCAATACAATCATCAAGTTTCATAACGGGTGATTCTAAAAGTTCTGCAAGTCTTTTTGCCACAGGATCAAGTTTTAATTCAGGCTTTTTTTCACCTTTCGGACGACCTAAGTGAGCCATTAAAATAACTTTTGCCCCTTTTTCTTTTAAATATTGAACTGTAGGTAATATCGCTCTAATTCTTGTATCATCAGAAACTTTGCCGTTTTCATCAAAAGGTACGTTCATATCAACTCTGACAAGAGCTCTTTTTCCTTTTATATCCGTTAAATCTTTCACTGATTTTTTCATAAAAATTTCCTCTTTTATCTCACATATACTAAAGTGCATTAATTTTTAAAATCGATATATTATTTATTTTATAGGATAAAAATTTTTGTTCAAGCTAAATTTATCATAAAACAAAACAGGTATCTTAAAGAAATACCTGTTTTTAGACTATGATTTCTTAATAATTATTCTTCAACACAAGCATTGGCATCTTCGTTCCAAACACCGCCTGCTTCTTCGCAAGTGCTTTGATCGAACGTACCCGAAATTACATTCCACATGGTTTTCATTTTTGGACCAAGTGCCAATAACGTAGCCATACAAATTACCGTAACAGCAAGAATAATAATACCCCACTCGGTAACACTCTGTCCGAAATGTTTTTTAAACATAATTATTTCTTTCGGTTTAATTATTATTCGCCGGTAGCTTGACCTGAAAGTGTAACAGCTTCATCAAGAGCATCATTTACATTTTCAACAGTACTTTTGATTTTTCCACCCATTGTATTCAATACTGCAATAGCAACAATTGATACAAGAGCTAAAATCAAACCATACTCTACTAAACTTTGACCTTTTTTTACCATTTTTTTCATCTTTTTCATACAATTCATCATCTTTAAGATTCCTTTTTATAATAATTACATTATAAAGGTGTAAAAACTAAAATTACACTATAATAAATATACTACATTTTTTTAAATATGTTAATCAATTTAATAGAGGATATTTATTGAAACTTTATATTGTACTTTTCTAATCTGGCTAAAGCCTCCTTTAGCCTATCGTCAGGGGCAACTAGCGATACTCTGAAATAATCGTCACTATATCTACCAAAAGCAAGACCGGGCGTAAATACTACTTCTGCAGTATCCATTACATATTTGCACCAATCTCTTGATGTATATCCTTGAGGAACTTTTAACCATAAATACATTGTTGATAAAGTTTTCTTTAGATTCCACCCTAATTTATTGAAACCTTCAATCATAAAGTCACGTCTATCCTGGTATTTATCTACAATTTTCTTAACATGACAATCATCAATTCTAAGTGCTTCTATTGCAGCATCTTGAATAATAGCCGTCGTTCCATAATCTATATTTGATTTCATGGCACAAAGTGTTTTTACAATGTCTTTATTTCCGCATGCCCAGCCTATTCTCCAACCTGCCATGTTAAATGTTTTTGAAAAAGAATGGAACTCTATTGCAATATCTTTTGCTCCGTCTATTTCAAAAATACTCGGAGGTCTGTATCCGTCATAACAAATTTCGCCATAGGCTAAATCTGTACATAATAGAATATTATATTTTGTACAAAAATCAACCAGTTCTATGTAAAATTCTTTAGTTTCAATAGCTGAAGTTGGGTTATTAGGATAATTTACAAAGAAAATCTTTGCTTTTTGGGCAATTTCAACAGGAATTTCATCGAAATTCGGCAGAAAACTATTTTCTTCCTTTAATTTTACATGATAAACATCACCGTTAGAAATCCATGTTCCCCTTGATAATACAGGATAATAAGGATCCGGAACAATGTTAATATCACCGGGGTTTGTATAAGCCATTGCCAAATGAGCCAAGCCTTCTTTTGCTCCAATCAAAGTCTGAATTTCGTCTTCAGGATTTATGTCAACATTATATTTGCGCTTCATCCAGTTTGAAATTTCTATTCTAAATTCTTCTTTCCCTTTAAAAGAAGGGTATCCATGATTTGCAGGGTTTTGAATTGATTTTATTGCAGCTTGAAGAATCGGCTCAGGAGTTGCGCCGTCAGGGTTTCCCATGCCCAAATCAATCAAATCGGCACCATTCGCTCGGGCAACAGCTTTCCACTCATCAAGTTCTGCAAAAATGTACGTTGGAAGGTCCAACAACTTTTTAGACGGTGTAAATTTTACTGTGGTTTTCATCTGTTTTCTCCCTAGCATTTAGTGCCGTTACTACAAACTTAGTCTTTGTATTATACAATAAACCGTATTAAATAAAAGCCTGAATTTAAAAGATTTTTAAAGTTTTTATAATATATTCTGCCCGATTTTTAAATTGATGTTCTTTTAATAAAATTTCTTGTCCGTTTTTGGCAATTTGTTTTCTTTTATCTGCATTATTCAACATTTTGCTGATTTTTTCAATAGCTTCATTATTATTTTTATAGAACATAATATTTTCATCAGCAATAAAAAATTTATCAATATCTTCAACATAGTCCGTCAAAAGAAATCCGCCAGAGGCTAAAACCTCAAAAACCCTGTAGTTTAGCCCATGCCCTTCTTGTTCCGTAATATTTAAATTTATTTGTGAAGTTTTATAAACAAAAGCAAGTTCTTTTTCAGTTTTCAAAAAACCTTTATAGCTTGACATATAATTTTTTAATAATTTATTATTCAATAATTTCCTGTTTTTAATTTCTTCAACGCTTTTTTGAAAATGAGGTTCATAACAGAATATTGATAATTTATCAGGAAATTTTTCAATTATTTTGCATAAAAGAGAAATTCGTTTTTCTGTTAACGGTCTGCCGACAAAGCTAATGTTGTACTTAAAACCGTCAATTTCTTTTACGTCGTACAAATCGGCATCTGCTGCCAGCGGAAGATACTGTGTTTTATTTTTTAAAGCATTAACATAAGCACTATCCCACATAAATAAAATGTTTTTAGAATTTTCCAATTTGCTGATTAATTCAATATTCCCCGAATGTGCAAATTTTGACTTGGGATTATCCCCAAAATAGTGGATTACAGGTTTGTTTAAACTTTTTATAAAACTTTCAACTTCATTGTTAATAAAATGCCCGTAATCATATCCGATTATCAAGTCAGGATTGAATTTTTTAATTTTTGCCAAAATTTTATCATCGTCAAAATTTTTAACGCTAATATTCAAGGTTTTACAAGATAATTGTTCAAAACCTTTTAAAAGTCCGCTCATTATTAATTCTCCTGCAATACTTATGGGAGAAACAGCTAAAATTTTATACATAAAAAGCCCTTTTTTAAATTAATTATAAAAGAAAAAAAATTAATCTAAAATTATAATCTTTTAAATGCCGGCTCTTGAAATAAATTTTGTTGTGATATAATAAGTCATGTCAGAAATAAAAAAATTATAATCAAGTATAAAGTAATTGAGTTCGAATGGCTAAAAATACCATAGAATCTTGATATTTTGTACTTTTTTGTTTTTGTATAAATGAATACTCAGAAAGAACGAGGTCAATAAAAAAGTGGAACAAGAAAAAACGAAACCACGCTCATCTAAAAAAGAGACAAAGCGTCCAGCAAAAGAACAGTCTGAATGGCAAGAGCGTGTAGTGCAAATTCGTCGCGTGACAAAAGTTTGCAAAGGCGGCAAAAAACTTAGTTTTAGAGCTATAGTAGTCGTCGGAAACGGAAAAGGAAAAGTCGGCGTAGGTCTTGGTAAAGCAAGCGAAGTTATCGGCGCTATCCAAAAAGGTGTTGCTGATGCTAGAAAAAATGCTATTTCAGTACCTATTTTCAAAACAACTATTCCTCATATCATTAAAGGAAGAAAAGGCGCAGGTGCTGTTGTCTTAAAACCCGCATCAGAAGGTACCGGAATTATCGCAGGTGGTGCAGTAAGAGCAGTATTAGAACTTGCAGGCATCGAGAATATTTTAAGCAAATCACTAGGGTCAGATTCTCCGTTGAATTCAGCAAGAGCCACAATTCAAGGATTGCAGTCTTTAAGAACATTTAAAGATGTTGCTCAAGCAAGAAATATGACCGTTAGTGAAATGTTAAACTAAGAGGAATATAAACATGGCTAAAATAAAAATCAAATTAGAAAAAAGTTTAATCGGTGCTTCTGATAAACAAAAAAAAGTTGCAAAAGCACTGGGTTTTAAAAAAATAAACCAAATTGTTGAGCATGAAGATTCTGCAACAATTAAAGGAATGATAAACAAATTATCACATCTTGTAAGCGTTCAAGCAGTTTAGATTGCTCCTGTATTTTATATAAAAAGTTGAAAGGTAATATAAAAATGGCAGATAGAATAGAATTGACAGATTTAAGACCTGCTGACGGCGCAACTCATAAAACAAAAAGAGTTGGTCGCGGTCGCAGTTCGGGCATGGGCAAAACCTCAACAAGAGGTCATAACGGTGAAGGACAAAGATCCGGAAGAAGCAAAAAAAGAGGCTTTGAGGGCGGTCAAATGCCGGGCTACAGAAAAGTGCCTAAACTAAAAGGATTCGCCTTGGTTAACCCGATTAAGTATGCAGAAGTAAATGTTTCTGATTTAAACAAATTAGATATGGAAACAATTTGCTTGGCTTCTCTTCAAGAAAAAGGCGTTTTTTCTAAAAAATACGAAGCCCTAAGAGTTTTAGGAAACGGTGAAATAGAAAAAGCTATAATAATTAGAGCAAGACATTTCACAAAGTCTGCTAAAGAAAAAATTGAAAAAGCAGGCGGAACTGTTGAAATAGATTAGTAAACAAAAAGGTATTAAAATGGCTAAAATGAAAATGCCCTCTCAAGATGATGTGCTTGGAATGTGGCAAACCTCCGGGTTAAAAGAAAAGCTGATTTTTACATTCATTATGATTATTCTGTTTCGATTTGGGGCACAAGTTCCTATTTTTGGGATAGACAGTGAAATGTTCAGAAATTTAGCTTCGGGAAATAATATTATAGGGTTTTTAGATTTATTTTCCGGTGGTGCATTAGGTCGTGTATCAATTTTTGCACTTGGTATCGGACCTTACATTACAGCTTCAATTATTATGCAGCTTTTAGCAGTAGTTATTCCTCCTTTAGAAACCCTGCAAAAAGAAGAGGGCGAAGCAGGAAGAAGAAAACTTTCTCAATATACAAGGATATTTACATTATTTTTGGCAATATTCCAATCAACAATGTTTTTAACCTTTTTAACTCGCAGCTCAAAAGGAGCGATAATGGCTGATAATGTAACATTGTTTTTTGTCGGAGGAATTATCGCTTTAACAACAGGGGCTATGATTGTAATGTGGTTTGCTGAATTAATCACAGAAAGAGGAATCGGAAATGGCGGTTCTTTGTTGATTTTTATCGACATTATTGCCAGTATTCCTGTTTATGCAGGAAGAACAGCTACGTTAATTGCGCCGGATCCCGGAAAGCAAATCAGTCTAATTCTTTTGCTGGGTATTTTCTTTGCTGCTATGGTTTTAATTATCATAATGCAGGAAGCCATTAGAAAAGTTATAATTGTAAATGCAAAAAGACAAGTCGGCAATAAAGTTTATGGCGGAGTAAACACACATATCCCTTTTAAGCTGAATCCCGGTGGTGTTATGCCAATTATCTTTGCAATAGCTATTTTACTTTTTCCTACAACTCTCTTAGGTGTGCTTGGGCAATCTCCGATAATACCCGAAGCCGCTAAAGGAATTATTGAATTTATCAGTGTTGATATTATAAATCCGTCAAAACTTCCTTATTATATAATTTATTTCTTATTAATTGTTGCCCTTACTTTCTTTTATGCTTCAATTATGCCAAATATGCAGCCAAAAGAAATCGCAAACAATTTAAAAAAACACGGAAGCTCTATTCCCGGAATTAAGCCAGGAAAACCAACATCAGATGCTTTAGACAAAATTTTAGGCAGAGTAACTTTTATTGGAGCTTTGGGGCTTGGAATTATTGCTCTAATCCCCAGCATAGGAAGCCATTTGACAGGGATAACAACATTGCAAGGTATTGGTTCAACATCTTTAATCATTATGGTTGGTGTTGCACTCGATTTAATCAATCAAATTAAAACTCATTTATTAGCAAGACAATACGAAGGCTTTTTAAAACAATGAAACTTGAATTGATTTTTATGGGTGCACCTGCAAGTGGCAAGGGCACTCAAACAAAGTTATTATCAAAGGAATTTAATCTTCCTCATATTGATACAGGAAGTATGCTAAGAGAAGCAATTGCTTCCGGTTCAAAGGAAGGTTCAATCGCTAAAACATTTATAGATAAAGGCAATTTGGTTCCTGTAGAAATAGTTTCTGCAATTATTAAAAACCGACTTTTACAAAAAGATTGTCAAAATGGCTTTATTTTAGACGGTTTTCCAAGAAGTATGGAGCAGGCTGAAAAGTTAAACCTTATTTTAAAAGAAATAAATAGAGACAAAGGTGCAAAATTAATGGTTTTAAACATTGATGTGCCTTTTGATATT
>JAQUYY010000083.1 GCA_028691575.1 Candidatus Gastranaerophilales bacterium | reverse complement strand
TTGCAAAACATTAAGTAATCTTAACATTTTATCTTTTGTGAAATAATTATACCTCAATTAATTTATTTTGTGAATAGTAATTTTATACTATTTTTTAAAATTTTTATGAATCTTCATATATTTTAAGATAAAAATGAAAAAAATCCGCAAAGGTGCTATATTTTTATAAAAAAAGTCATTCAAAATATCTTTTCTCAACCAATTTATCAGGAAGGAAAGTTTGTTTTGTTGTTAGATTGTCATGGGTATAAATATAATCATTTCCAAAACCATATTTAGATGTATCTTTGTAGTGAGAATCTTTTAAGTGATCTGGAACGGGAAAATCCATGCCGTTTTGGATATCAGCTATTGCAGAATCGATTGCCATGATAGTTTTATTGGATTTTGGGGCTTTTGCAACATAGATAACAGCTTGTGCCAGCGGAATTCTTCCTTCAGGAAATCCTAACAACTCAACGGCTTTATAGGCACTCATAGCAACGTTTAAAGCATTCGGATCAGCCATGCCGACATCTTCTGAAGCTGTAACAATTAATCTTCTTGCAATAAATCTTGGATCTTCGCCGGCTAAAATCATTTTAGCAAGCCAATAAATTGCAGCATCTGCATCTGAGCCTCGCAAACTTTTTTGAAAAGCAGAAGCATGGTCATAATGCTCTTGATCGTCATATTTTACACATCGTTGCTGCACAAGACTTTCAACTCTTTCTAGGGATAAAATTCTTTTATCCTCTTTGAAATCACTTGCAAAATATGAATTTTCCACGATATTCAGAGCGACTCTGGCATCACCTCTTGCCTGACGCACAATAAAATCGCCTATTTGAGAGTCAAGCTCGATTTTTCCGTATTTATCGATTAAATACTTATAACCTTTTCTCACGATTTTTAATAAATTTTCATTATCCAAAGATTTTAGTCTAATTACCTGAACCCTGGAAAGTAGAGCAGGAACTACTTGAAACGATGGATTTTCAGTAGTTGAGCCTATTAAATATAAAACTCCGTTTTCAAGATAAGGCAAAAGGGCATCTTGCTGAGTTTTGCTGTATCTGTGAACTTCATCAACGAATAAAATCGTCCGTTTTCCGGAAGTTCTCAATTCTTGTTTTGCATTAATAACGGCTTCTTTGATGTCTTTAACCCCTGATGAAACAGCACTTAGCTCCACAAAAATACTATCTGTTTCTTTTGCAATTAACCTTGCCAAAGTAGTCTTACCGCAACCCGGATTTCCCCATATTAAAAGAGAAAAAAGCCGTTTTGATTTTAGTAAATTGAACAAACCCGAATTTTGAGAAAACAATTCATTTTGTCCTAAATAATCTTCAAGTGTTTTGGGACGCAACACTTCGGCTAGTGGAATTTGGCGATTTTGTTCTTCTAGAATATCAAAAAGACTCATTTTATTTCACTCTATGCTAAACTTATAAATAGTTTAGCATAAATGAAGGTTGTTTATGTTCAAAAAATTAATTTGCTCAATATGTCTGTTATTATTGATTTTCGGATGTATTCCAAAGCCCAAAGAAAACCGTATTGAGCTTGAATTTTGGACACTTCAGCTTAACGGTTTTTCAGATTACATAAACCATTTAATAAACGAATATGAAACAGCTCATCCTGATATAAAAATAAAATGGGTGGATATTCCTTTTTCTGAAGGAGAAAAACGCATTTTAGCATCGGTTATGAGCAAAAACGTTCCGGATGTTGTAAATATGAATCCGAGCTTTTCCTCTGTTTTGGCATCAAGAGGGGCTTTGCTGGATTTAAACGGTTATATTGATGAGAATACTTTTAATTCATACGTTCCCCAAAGTTTTGAATATTTAACTTATGATAAAAAAATCTTTGGAATTCCATGGTACATAACTTCTGCAGTAACTATTTATAATGAAGATATTTTCGAAAAATCAGATATAGATAAAATCCCGCAAACTTACAATGATTTAGCAAAAATTGCGCCTAAAATAAAAGAAAAAACGAATAAATACGTTTTTATGCCAAATTTAACTGAAGATGGCATGATGATTAAAATTTTTAATAAATATCAAATTCCGATTGTCAATAAAGAGAAAACAGAAGCTCTTTTTGATACGCCGGAAGCTGCTGATATACTTGAGTTTTGGAAAAATATGTATAATAAAAATTATATTCCGAAAGAATCTATTACTCAAACTCATCGAGATTCTCTTGAAAAATATCAATCGGGACAAACAGCGGTTATTCTTGCGGGAGCTAATTTTTTGAAAATTATAAAAGAAAATGCTCCTGAAATTTATAAAAATTCTAATGTTTCAAGCCAATTAACGGGAAATAACAATAAAGTTGATTTTTCATTAATGAATTTAATAATTCCGCTAAAAAGCAAGCACCCCAAGGAGGCTGTCGAATTTGCATTGTACATAACCAATGAAGCAAATCAGCTTGAATTCTACAAACTAGCGCCGATTTTACCGTCAACAAAAAAATCTCTTAACGATGAATTATTTTCAAAAAAAAATAATCTTTTTGAAAAAGGCCGTTCAATAAGTGCAATGCAATTAAAAAATGCAATCAGCCCAATTCCACGGCTAACAAAGCAAAAAGAATTGTATGAAACGATTGATTATATGACCCAAGAGGTTTTACTTAACAAAAAAACACCCCAAATTTCTTTAAAAGAAACAAAAGAAAAATGGGATGATATTTTAAAAGGCACTGACTAGAGTGCCTTTTTTACTATTATTAATTAGAATTCATTCTTCTTTGACCTCTTTGTGACTTGTTTTCATTTCTTCTTTTTTCCATTTCAGCTTTTCTTTCGGCTTTAATTTTTTCGAATTCGGCTTTTTGTTCAGGAGTTAAGATTTTTTCAAATTCAGCCATATGTTTTTCTCTTATTTTATTTGCTTCTTCATGAAGTTTTCTCATTTTTTCAAATTGAGCTTTAATTTCTTCGGCAGAAGCGTTATTTTGTTTTAAGGAACGCATTTTTTCTCTTTCGGCATCCATTTTTTTGCGGAATACTTCCATTTCCGGCTGATGAGATTCTCTTAAATTTTTAGCTAATGTTTTTTGTTCTTCTGTTAAGTTCAATCTTTGCGAAAATTCATCACGGCGTTGCTGAAATTCTTGTTGATTTATATTACCGGGATGATTTGGACGATTTTTCCATTGAGGAGAATTATCTCCTTGTTGTGCATAAACAGAAGCTGTTGTAAGCGTAAATGCTAAACTTAATAATGTCATAAATCCTAATGTTTTTTTAATCATAATTTTCTCCTTTTTTTACATTAAATCTCGTAATTTATACTGTAGTGCTTTTCTAGCGTTAAATAATCTTGATCTTACCGTTCCGGCGGGACAATTTAATTTTTGGGAAATTTCCTCATATGTTAATTCTTTGATGTCACATAAAATAATTATTTCCTTGTGTTTTAAAGACAATTCGTTGATTGCGTTCAAGATTTTTTGATGACGTTCATTTTGTAAAAGTTTCAACTCGGGGGTGGGTAAATTATCTGCTGTAAAATGGAGCATTTCATCAGATTGGGCTTTCTTTTTTTGTTTAAATTGCTTTGATTTTACATAGTCCTTGCAAGTATTGACAGTAATAACTTTTAGCCAGCTTTTCAGTTTATTTTCTTCTTTGTATTCAGGAAGATTTTTCCAAACTTTAATAAGTACTTCTTGCTCAACATCTTGTGCATTATCGGTTTCGACGAAAGAATTTATAATTTTTCGAATATTTTTTTCATAATTTTTTATGATATTTTCAAACTTTATCATTTATTCAATCACCAAAAGTCCATATTCATCGACAGGAAAGCCCATCTCTTCAATTACGGAAACATCCTTAAAATAAGCAGTTTGAGTAGGATTATTGTTTAAATCAATAATATTAATAGAGAAATATGCTGAAAAAATTAAAAATACACTTGCCGTCATTTTTACAAGAAGCAAATTTTTTTCTTTTTTCTTTTTAAAATAAGGCTTGACTTCTTTTACGATATTAGAAATTTTTTGCATTTCCAAATGTTCATTTGCGCAGTCTTTACAAACCGCAAGATGCTCCATTAGGGCTTTTTCATCCCCCGAAACAAATAAAAATTCATATTTATTGCATTTTTTAGTCATTTTTTGAAAAACCTTGTGTTATCTTTCTTCATTATACTAAACGAGTCAATTTTTAAAAAGTTCATTTTTCAAAAAGAGAAAAATTTAATAATAAAAAAGCAGCTTTTATCAAATAAGAGCTGCTTTTTAGTTTTAGATTTATATTGTTAAACTTGAGCTTTAACTTTAAAAGGCACTTGAGAAACAGTATTTTCATTATGCATTAAACCTCTTTTTAGTTCAGAATAAGAAGTTTTTTGTGCATTAAATACTCTTTTTAAGAAATCATGAGCGATTTTCGGGTCGCAAGATTCTCCACAAGTAAATAAATCAACTGCCGCATAGCCCAATTCAGGCCATGTGTGGATGGCAAAATGTGATTCTGCAATAATTACAACACCACTAACCCCATGCGGATTAAACATGTGGAAACATTTTTCAACAATAGTAGCGCCGCATTCGTTTGCAGCATCAACCATATGTTTTTCGATTAATTCAATATTATTTAAAATATTTGAATTGCATTCGAAAAACTCAGCAAGAATATGACGTCCTAGATAAGGAACTGATGTGTAGTCATCAAACTGTGCATTTTGTGTCAATTTTGCCTCTCCTAATTTATACTGTAATCTCTTCATTTTAGCTAAAAAAGAATACCATGAAAAATTGATGCATACAGCAAAAAATATTGTATTATCTTTACAAATATTATAAAAGGCATAATCGGGCTAATGACCCCTTAAAACTAAGTGGTCGTAAAATCTATCAGCACCTTTAATACACCTTTTTGCTTACTCTTATAAAATGCTTCGATTGCATGCTCAACAGGGTATATTTTCGAGACTAAATAATTAAGATTTATTACGTTTTTGCTAAGTAATCTAAGTGCGGGTTCAAACCTCCCGCATCTTGAACCGATTATTGTAATTTCATCAATAACAATTGGTGCAAGATTTAATTTTTTTCCACCTGCTACTGTACTTTTTAAAACGATTGTTCCTCTAGGTTTTACAAGAATTTGAGCCATTTCAAATCCGTCTATTGAGCCTGTTGCATCAATTACAATATCAAAAATTCTTTCCTTGCTTAATTCTGAAGATAAAATTGTATTTATGCCTTGATTTTTTGCTATATCCAGTTTATTTTGATGTCTTCCTGCAAGTAGAATATTTGCTAATGTTGTATTTAAAACTAATGCTGTTAAAAGTCCCAGCTTTCCATCTCCTAAAATTAAAATTTTATCGGACGGTTTTATGTGTATCTGCTCGATAATTTGAATCGCAGCAGCTAAAGGCTCTGTAAATACAGCTTCTTCGTTTGATACATTGTTAGGAACTATTAGTATATTTGAGTTTGGCATAGAAACATAATCGGCAAAGCATCCTTCTTTGTTTAAGATGCCCAAAGTAGACCTATTCGGACACTGCGTAGGTATATTCAGGCGGCAATATTCGCAATCTCCACAGGCACAATTAATTTCACCGACAACTCTTTTTCCGATTAAATTTTCATCTGTTGATTTTTCAACAATACCAACAAATTCATGCCCCAATATACCCTTAAAGCCCATATAGCCCTTGGTTATTTCTATATCGGTATTGCAAATCCCACCTAAGAGAACCCTTATAATAGATTCGCCTTGTTTTAATTCGGGTTCTTTATAATTTTTATTTAAAATAATTTTTTCATCAAATTCTATTGCTCTCATTTTTAAACCTTTATACTAAATGTCTTTGAAATTCGGTTAAACTTATTGCAAGATTTATAGCTGATTGCATGCTTGAAAAATCTGCTAAATTCTTTCCTGCAATATCAAATGCTGTCCCATGAGCAGGCGAAAATCTTAATTTAGAGAGATTTATTGTAGTATTAACCGCTCTATCCATTGCAAACATTTTAACCGGAATCAAGCCTTGATCGTGATAACAGGCTATGTAAGCATCATATGGTTGTTTATGTCCTTGAAGTATTGATTTTCCTGCTTTTGCAAAAAGTGTATCAGCCGGAAATGCACCTTCGATATTGATTTTATATTCATTTTGAAGAATTTGAATTGCCGGATTTAGGATTTCTTTTTCTTCTTTTCCTAGCAATCCTTCTTCCCCTGCATGAGGATTAAGCCCGCATAAAGCGATTTTGGGCGATTCTATATTAAAATCATTTTGCAATGAAACATGTAAATTAAGCACTTTTTTTACCACAAAACCAGTATCAATTTGCTCAAAAATTTTATTCAAAGGAACATGCCTTGTTAAAAGCATAACTCTGTAATCTCCTGCTATAAAAAGCATTTCAGCTTCCTTCGAAGGCAGCAGCAGGGTTTCTAAAACTTCAGTTTGCCCTGAAAAATTAAAACCTGCAATATTCATGGCTTTTTTTGATGTGGGCGCCGTCACAATCGAGCAAATTTCGTTATTATTTGCCATTTCGCTTGCAGTTTCAAGACATTTATAAGCATGCAAACCGCTTTCCTGGCAGTTTTGCCCAATAATTATTTTTGGCAAATCACAAGGAACATCAATAATTTCAGCTTTTTCAGGTATTTTTAAATTTAAATTTATTGCTGTTTTATTAATAATTTGATTATTTCCAATCACAAAAACTTCTTCATTAATTGACTGAAGAGCTTTTAATGTCACTTCAGGTCCTATGCCCGAAGGATCTCCGATTGTAATTGCTATTTTTTTCATTATTTACGAGTGTTGTTCAAAGTATTTTATAATTTCGACAAGTGTGTTCGGAGTTCCCAAATTACCTGATTTTGTAACAATCCATTGAGCTTTATGATCTAAACAAAGTGGGATTGCAGGCACTACCTCATCTATAAGTTGAAGATGTTTGCTATTTATTGCGCTGCAACACTTGTAGGAAGTTTCTCCTCCGACGAGAACAAGAATAACTTCTTTTCTTGAGACAATTTTTTGTGTTAATAATGACAAGAAATTAGTTATATAGCCCGGTATATCTTCTTTTTTTACCCCTTGTTCCTTAATTAGAGCAGTTTCTTTTTCTTCTATACTTTTATAATACACTAAAATTTTATTGTTAACTCCAAGATAATTTAATACTTTTTCAACAAGTTTTTCAGATGGTTCATCAAGTATATTATCAGCATTTAATTCTATAAGATAGGGCTCAAATTCATCTGTATCAGCAAGTTTTTCTATTTGTATTTTGGCTAAATCCGTTTTACTGCCGGAAATTGTTAAAATAGGCAATTCCGGAAATACTTTTGTAATATGCTGATGTTTCATTTCGGGAAGCCAGCTTTTTGAAAGGACTTGAGCCAGCCCCGCTGAGCCGCAAGGAAGTATTTTGCAAGTGCTTTTTTCTAAAGCCAGTGAAATTTGCTCTAAGTCAACAGTTGAAACTGCATCTATTACAATTAATTTTTTATTTTCTTTGATTAATTCCTGTAATTTTATCAGAATAGGACCGGCTCCTTTTGTAACTGTTTTTAACTCGATTTGACCAATGATTTCAGCATTTTCCAGCTGATCTGCAAGCAGTGAAGGTATATGAGATTCATAAATCGGCGCTTGAGGATCTCTTGCTACATCGGTTCTTTCAAGAGGAATGCCTTTTAATAAATGATAACCCCCGACAGTTGTTCTTCCTTCCGTCGGAAATGCCGG
>JAQUYY010000082.1 GCA_028691575.1 Candidatus Gastranaerophilales bacterium | reverse complement strand
TACATTAATATTGTATGTAGCAGTATTATTTCCTGTTGTTTTTGCCAGGGTATAATTATCCGTAGAATTTATTGCCTGATAGATTTCAAATCCTGTTTCGTTATCAGAATTATCAACCCAATCAAGAGTTACATAATAGTCCCCTGATGTAGTACCTTTTGATACACTTCTTACGGAAAGATTTCCCGGGGCATCAGGAACCGGTTTCGGCGTTGGAGTCGGAGAATTTATTGAAGTTTGGGCAAAATTAGACAATTCTGACTTAACAGTATCTTTTAATGCTCTAACTGCAAAATAATGAGTTCCTGCTGTAGGATTATTTCCTATATTTATGTTGTATTCAGTTGTATTAGCAGCAGGTGTTTTAATTACTTGAAGGTTGGTTGTTGAATTAACGCCATGAAGTATTTCAAATCCTGTTTCATTATTTGAATTATCATTCCATGTTAAATTAACGTAATAGTTACCTGAAGTAGCTCCTTGCGCAACACCGGTTACACTTGTACTGCTTGGAGTAGTCGGTGTTGATATATCCGGAGTAGGGTCAGGAGTTGGTATTGGTGTGGGATCAGGGGTTGGTGTTGGTTCCGGAGTAGGAGTATTACTTCTGGTCTTTAAAATAAGACCTTGGTGATTACTCAATGAACGTGAACCTTCTATATTAGTTCCGTTTATATCCTTATAAAGTCCTGAAGGGACATTAACCGTACGAGTTGAACCTGAATTATTCCAATATGCAATACCATGGGTGAATCTTCTGGAATAAACACCGTTGTTATTTTGTCTTTCTTCAATCGGATAACCGATTTTTCCTAATTTGCTGATGTAATTGTCAACAAAAGCTACAACACCGCCATTTTCGTCATCGTGAATACCGAAAACATCATCTGTCATAAGATTTCTTGCTAATCTATCCCATAGGCTTCCATAAGAAGATTTTGCAGAGGTATCTTGTGTAAGTTGACCGGCATTAGCAAAAGCATCACTTTGGCTGAAATCCCATACCCAATTTCCGGTCCAGTCTTCTAACATCCCGAAATCTCGAGCATTATAATCTGAGCTGTAAAAACCGTTTCCTATAAGAATTTTGCTGCTTCCCCATTTTGATTTTAATGCAGCACCGGCTTGATTTACACCTTTTCTCCAGCCTGAACTGTCAGAACCGCAGGATCTTAGCCAATTGTCAGCAAAAATACCATCAAAGTTTTTAGCTGCATTATGTGCGTGACCTGCCCAGTATGCCCTAACATCAGCATTTCTATGGTCAAAAATCCTTCTTTGAGAAGTACTATAATGCGTGTATTGAACATAACCGCCACTGGATGTTTTATACCAGCCGTTATGTTCACCCATTAAATCCCATGTGCCTTTGTTTGAAGATGTTGCCCAAGGGTTATCGGCATTATCATGAAACCAGTAATTATATCCGCTTGTTGGCGGAGAATAATTTTCAATGCCTTCTTGAGCGTGATAAACAAGCACATAACAACGTCTTCCGTAATTTTGTGCTTTTGCATATACGTTGTTTCTGTACTTTAACAAGCCCATATTAGGATTATTAATTGAATCATAAGTATCAATAAATTTATCGCTATAACTCCCTCTTACTCTGTTCAGGTAGATGTAATCAAAGTATTTAGCCGCATAATCTTGATACTTGTTAGTATCACCATTGTCTTCGCTTCCATCCGGAAGCACATTCCACTGGTTACCAATCAACCTCGGATACGGTCTGGTAACAACATCTTTTGCGTAACCGGAATTTGTTCTTGTCCATATGGCTTTTTTCCAAAAATAACTATTGGAGTTTAAACCATATTGTTGCATTGTGCTGAAATTAACACCGGTTGTTCCACTGTCATAAGCATAAGCAGACGGCGTTTTTGACGGAACTAAAAACGGCACATAAAACATGATTAACAAAGAACAAAAAACCGAAATTGCTTTTTTGAACATTTTCATTCTTTTTTTACCTCTCTTTCTATGTTCTCTTAACAGATTTTTTTGACATTCTACAAAGGTTTATACTTGGATTACCGATGTAATTTTCCTGTTAATAAAAGATTGGCACACTTAAAAGTATGTTTGTATAATTTATGATATGAAATTTTAAAAAAGTTGGCAAAATATTGTTATTCAGCAAAAAATTTCGATTTTATTTTTCTTAATAAGTTGCAACATAGCATAAATTTATTTAAATATTTATTGTTTAATTTATGTTATCTTATTATTATGTGCAGAAATTTATTGATAATTAAATGAATAATATAAAAAACAATGACGAAATAAAAGTTGGATTTGCTTGGTATCAAAAGATAGACAACCTATTTGGGAATAAATTTTTTAGTCTTTTAAGCAATTACAAAGGCAAAATTCATCAGTTAAATATAAATAATAATGAAATTTCTGCTCAAATTAAAGATAATAATTCTGAATTATATGAAAGCAGTATTTTTTTTAAAAAATTTAGTAAAGAAGAAAAAAATAAGATTATAGAATATTTTAAAGAAAATCCTGCTGATCTTTTTGAAATTAATTCTGAACATAAAGCATTAAATGTAATAGAAAATCTTGAAAATATTGGTATTAGCCTTATTCCGCAAAATATTTCCGAATTAAAAATAAATTCTTGTTGTCAAGATTCACCTTGTGAACATTTGGCGTTTTTATTTTACACTCTTTATAAAAAAATTGATAAAAATCCCTCGCTATTATATTCTTTAAGCGGTTTAGTTATAAGCGAAATCATTTCAAACAGTGGTTTTTTAACTGATGAGGATGAAATTAATTCTAAAAATATAGAAAATTCTTTTGTTTCTATTAATGAGATTAAGGTCAAAAATTTTACAGATTTGAATATTGAAGAGAAAGTTTTTTCTTTTCCGCAGACAAATTATGAAAAAATGTTATCTGTAATAAAAGAACAGCCGTCTTGCTATGAAAGAGGCAGCTATCAGCCCAAATTAGCAGAAATTTATCAAGCAATATCTGAAGAAATTGACTCGATTTTACCGATAACAAGCCCGATGGTTGTGAGAAATTCGGATTTCTATCTTTTTTATTCTAATGATAAAAATTTAAAAGCTTTTATAACTCCGCCAATGCAGTTTTTATCTTATTTGCGCTCAAAAGGCTCTAGGGTTAGATATAATTCAGAATGCCTTTATGTGCCGACTTTAGACGAAAATTCCAACACTATAAAATTTGAGAAAAAAGACGGTATTGTAGTGCCTATCGAAATTCTTTTTGAGTATTTTTTAAACCTGATTAATGCTAACAATGTAAATAACCTGTCAAAATCAGGTCAATTCTTGTTACAAACAGCTTTATTAGCATTTTCTTTGGTGAAGTCATCTGCTTTTATACCCGAAATAATTTACCAGCCGGATATGCAATACAAAGTACAGTTTACACCACTTTTTACGAATAAAAAAATTGAAGATGCCATAAATTATCATCGATCTATGATTCCTTCAAATATTATGTTTGAAGAAAATTCAAATAATGTTTTTTTAGACAATAATCAAAATCATTTATTATCAATTTTCATTACCTGTATTATTGATAAGCTGTTTTTTCTTAAAACATCTAAAATAAAGCCAAATCCAATATTTAATATCTTTATCAAAAATAAAATTTTTAATTTAGACTCTCAAACAGATAAACAAATGGCAATAAGTATCTATGACTGGATAAAACCGTTATCTCTTCAAAATAGCATTGTAAAACCGGTTTTGAGGCTGGAATCTAATTCTTCGGGTGAAAAATTCCAAATATTTATTGATTTAATGGATAAAAATAACCCTTTAGGGGATATTTATACCTTTTCAAAATTATTTGAGGAACAAGCTGAGATATTTAATTTGCCTATAAAAAATCTGCGAACGGATATATTTAAACAATTGCTGATTGCTTCAGAATATTTACCGTTATTAAAAAAAATTCTCAATTCTAAAGGCAAATTCATTCCTAATATTGATTTATCGACTGTTACAACAATTATTACAAGGACTTCTGCTATTCTTAACCAATTTGGAATAAATATAATAATTCCAAAAGAACTTCAAAAATTATCAAAAATAAAACTTGCCCTAAAAGTAAAATCAAAAGTTCCTTCTAAAAGTAATTTTAAATTCATTTTTGACGGACAAAATAATTCCTCGATTAAACTTGATGAAATATTTGATTTTTCTTACGAAATAGCCATTGGGGATGCCAAAATAACTAAAGAGGAATTTCAAAAATTGGTTAATTCGGCAGATGGAATTATAAAATATAAAAATCAGTATTTAATGCTAAAACCTGATGAAATAAATTCTGTTTTAGAAAAATTAAATACACCGCCTGAAAATATGCTTTCTCAAAAAAATCTTTTGCATTCAGCAGTTTCCGGCATGGTTGAAGATATTGAATTTGACGTTGATGAAGCTATAAAAAAAGCTTTAGAGGATTTTATAAAGGTTGAAGATATTGATATTCCTCAAAATTTAAACGGGACACTAAGACCATATCAAGAACGTGGTTATAAATGGCTTTATTCTAATAATTTGAAAGGATTTGGCTCTTGTCTCGCTGATGATATGGGTTTGGGGAAAACAATTCAGGTTATAAGTTTGATTTTGAAATTAAAAGAAGAAAAAACCCTAATTCCTCCGGCAATTGTTGTTTGTCCAACTACTTTAATCGGCAATTGGGTAAAAGAGTGTGAAAAATTTGCTCCAAAATTAAATACGGCAATATTTCATGGAGCTGATAGGGAACTTAAATTAAATAACGTCGATGTTTTAATTACAACATACAATATTTTAAGAATTGATAATGAAAAATTCAAGGATAGAACCTGGAGTTTGGCTATAATTGATGAAGCACAAAACATAAAAAACCCTGCTGCTCACCAATCTCAGGTTATAAAATCGCTTAATGCCAAAAGTTACATTGCAATGACAGGTACTCCTGTTGAAAACAGACTGACAGAATTATGGAGTATTTTTGATTTTACAAATAAATCTTATCTCGGCAATTTGTTAGAATTTCAAAATATATATTCGATTCCTATTGAAAAATTCAGAGATAAAGAAAGAATTAATCAGCTGCAAAAAGCAACGTCCCCTTTTCTTTTAAGACGATTAAAAACTGATAAAAACATAATAGACGACCTTCCCGATAAAATTGTTATTGATGAATACTGTTATTTGGCAAAAGAACAAGCTGCTTTGTACGAAAAAACACTGGAAAATTCAATGAAAGATATTGAAAAAGTCAGCGGAATTAACAGAAGAGGACATATTTTTAAGCTGATTACTGCGCTTAAACAAATTTGCAACCATCCGGTGCATTATACAAAAAACGGAAAATTATCTCGTGAATTGTCAGGAAAAACTGATACAACACTTACTTTAGTCGAAAACATATTAGAAAATGGCGAAAAAGCTGTTATATTTACCCAATACAAAGAAATGGGAGGGCTTTTAATTGATTTATTCAAAAATGAATTAAATCTTGATGCGTTATTTTTTCATGGCAGTTTATCAAGAGAAAAAAGAGATATCGCCATTGATGAATTTCAAACCAATAACAACAGAAAATTAATGGTGCTATCGTTAAAAGCCGGTGGTACAGGGCTAAATTTAACCGCAGCAACGAATGTTATTCATTATGATTTGTGGTGGAATCCGGCAGTTGAACAGCAGGCAACCGATCGAACCTTTAGAATCGGTCAAACTAAGAATGTTAATGTTCATAGGCTAATTACGCTGGGAACTTTTGAGGAAAAAATAAACAAAATAATTTCATCAAAAAAAGAATTGGCCAGCTTAACCGTTCATACAGGAGAAAAATGGCTTTCTGATCTGTCTAATCATGAAATCAGAGAATTATTCAGGCTTTCAAGATTTTAGCAAAAGCGAATTGAGGCTAATAAAAATATTTAAAGTAGAATGCAGCGAAATCCCTGCAGAGTAAGGAAACTCGGGTTTTGCCCGCCTAAATTCTTTTAACGCCGAGTATTTCAAGAACAGCGAAAATATTTTTTATGCCATTAACAGTAAGCTGCCAAAATAGCGAAATTTCGGCAGAAGATGAAACTTGTGGCATAATTATTTTTTGATTAAATAAAATTCAAAAAAAAACCACCTGATTGGCGGTTATTTATTTCTGCATCCTAATGGTCTCTTCTTCCAAATTGGAGATATATACTCCAGTTTGTTTCGGGGTATGTTGTAAAGTGTCAAAATCACACTTCATTCAACATAATGCATTATACATCCCAATAAAGTGTTATGTCAACACTTTATTCCCTTAATTGTTAAGAAATGTTAAGTTAGATTTTAAAATAAAGAAATTCGTGATATTTTATTTTTAAAATGAACTTATAAAAGGTGAAACTATGAATGAAATAAAATTAGCGGTTCCTAATAAAGGACGTATGTCTGAGGATATTTTGACATTATTAAGCAGAGCAGGCTTGAATTTGTCGGGAGAAAGAGCAAGAAGCCTTAGTGCTAAGACAATTGATGGTAATTATACAATTATTTTCGTAAGGACTAAAGATATTCCTAAATTCATCAGCGAAGGAACTGTCGATATTGGTTTTACCGGAGTTGATGTTGTCGAAGAATTTGGTGCAGAAGTTGATGAGCTGTTGAAATTAGATTTTGGTCACTGCGAAATGGTTGTAGCCTCAAAAGAAGAATCTGACATAAATTCGGTAAATGATGTTGAAAACGGCATGAAAGTTGCAACTTCTTTTCCTAACATTGCAAGAAAATTCTTTGAGAAATCAGGCAAAAAGGTTCAAATTACCGAAGTTTCAGGGGCAACAGAAATAACTCCAAGGTTAGGACTTGCCGATATTGTTGTTGATATTACATCTACAGGTTCTACTTTAAAAGTAAACAAATTAAAGATTATTGAAAAAATATTAAAATCTCAGGCTGTAATTATCGGAAGAAAAGGAATTAAACAAGACAGAAAAAATGAAGTAGAAGCATTTGTTAGAGCTATTATTTCTGCAATTGCAGCTCAGGAGAAAAAGTATTTAATGGCGCATGTCCCAAAAAACAAACTAGATAAAGTCAGAGAATTTTTACCCGGCATGGCATCTCCTACTATTACTACTCTTTTAGGTAATGATAAGGATGTTGTAATGCATGTTGTTGTTGATAAAAATAGTGTTTATGAAAGTGTAGACAGGCTTAAACAATTGGGTGGCAGCAGTATTTTAATCATGACGGTTGATCAGATAATAAAATAATAAGTTTTGTAAAGATAATCCACATGGACTATTTCAAAATATAATTTATAGTGTATCATTATATGTTAATAAATAATAATTATTAAAGAGTACATTTCAATTTAATTTGTTTGTATATTATGCAAACAAACTAAATTGAGATAAAAGAGAAGAATCTCATACTTAACCAAAAGCCCTTTTAACAAAGGGGTTAGTGAAAAACAAACAATTATAAGGAGTAAGGGAAATATGATAATAAACAATATTAACCCTTGTGTCGGTATAAGCTCAAGTGTAAGATTCGCAGGAGCAGATAAAAAGACAGAACAAGCAAATCAACAAAATAAAACACAACAAGAGGCTGCTAATGTAATTCAACAGTCACTTCTAAGTTTGGCTGAAATTCTTCCTTTTCTCCAACCATCAAAAACTACTTCTGTTAATGATATAATCAATGAAGATGAACCTAAAGTGTTAGATTATATTGCTTAAATATGAGTTTTGATTTAAAAAATTTTGAAAAATTAATAAAAACTATAGAAATATTAAGATCCCCCGATGGTTGCCCTTGGGATATAGAGCAAACTCATCAAGCTATTGCAAAAAATTTTATCGAAGAAACTTACGAAGCTGTTGACGCTATAAACGAAAATGACATT
>JAQUYY010000081.1 GCA_028691575.1 Candidatus Gastranaerophilales bacterium | reverse complement strand
ATTCCTGAAATTTTTTTCGTCAATATCAGATATATTGCACCCGTCAAGAGTGATATATCCTGATGTTGGAACAATTAATTTTGATATCAGGTTTAAAAGGGTGGATTTGCCCGAACCGCTGTTTCCTGCTATTACAACTTTTTGCCCCTGATTTATTTCCATGGAAATATTGTTAGCACTTAGAGGAAAATTGCCGCTGTATCGATAACAGACTTCATTTAAATTGATATTGCCGTTGAGTTTCGGCAATTTAATTTGAGTAAAATTATTTGTAGTGGTTTGCTCTGCAAAAATTTCCTGTAAATCTTCTATCGAAGAGGAGGCATCCTTAAACTGTTTTAAAGAAACAAGCATTTTTTGCATTCCACCGACAAAATTTCTACCGATATAGCTTATTGCAAGATAAATACCAAAAGACATATTTCCGTTTAAAACTTCATGTGCGCCAAAATAAAGAAGAAAAAATGAGCCTAAATTCATAATAAATCCTGCATCGGCATTGGCGTTTATCATATCAAACCGATTCCAAAAATCTTCTTTTACCGAGGATTTTAAATTTCTGGAAAGTTTGTCAAGCAAATGCTCCTGAGCATTTGAAGTTCTTATCACATCAGCATTTTCGATAACTTCAGATAGTTTTAATTGATTATATTTTTGATTGAAAGAACTTTTCGCCATTCTTTGTTGTGCAATAGGCATTTTGCAAAAAGTTATCGCTGCAAGTGGTATTAATGGTGCAATTGCAATTAATGAAAGTTTTAAATTTAATGTCATTAAAAAAATCAGAATAATAAGTGAAAAAGCAGCGTCCATTGAAGAAATAAGGAAGGTGTAAGCCACACTCTGATTAGATTTAAAGATTTCTCCGAATTTTTCAAGGTAATTTTTGTTATTTTGTTTGGTTTTATTATTTAAAGCGACATTAAAGATTTTTTTTGTGAAAATTTCAACACTGATTTCGTTTAGTGCTTCTAAAATGTTTGATAAAACGTATGAGCGTAAGAATTTTATGACTAAGTCAAATGTCAAAATCAAAACCACACCTGTTGCTATAACATCAAGAGCAGAAAGATTTTGCCGTCCAAAAACTCTGTCAAAAATGACCATGTAAAAAATAGGCATTCCAAGACCAAAAACCTGTACCATCAATGAAGAAAGTATCATTTGTGAGCTGAGGAGTCCGTTTTTGGCAAAATTTTTAAAATACCATGATAAACTAAAAGGATTATAATCTGAAGCAGTTTCAAATAATTCTTTCTCTTTGAAATCTTGATTGTCCGATTTTTCGCTATAAAATTGTTTTTTTTTAATCGGATTTGTTGCGGTTATTTTATTTAGTTTCTCAAAAGTTTTATTGTAATAATCGTTAAAAAGTTTGTTAGACTCCATCATTGATGCTTTCAATTCAATAATTTGAGTATCATCAGATGCGATGTACTCTAAATTTAAAAAATCCTTATTTGCGCAAATATCACCGATTTCTAAAGAAGAAATAGGATTTGGCCCATCTTTATCAATAACTTTAACTTTTCCTGATTTTATTAAAAAAAACTCTTTTTGAGGGGAAATTTTTTGACCGGCAGTATACTTAATGGGCTTTAGCTCAATGGTTTTATCTCCTTCAAAAAACATTAAAAATTCATTTGGGGTCAATTTTATTTTCTCCTTATAAATATTAAAATTAATTTCATCTGTAAATAAATTTAAGACTTTCATACAAGTTTTAATATTAGCTTAGTGTTTTATTTAAAAAATCCAATCGGGCATATACTAAAAAGAGGAAAGCAAAAAATTGCTTTCCTCTTAAAATTTTAAATTCAATAATTAAACTATTTCCAAGATTTCTTTAACTTCATTAAATTGAAGGCAATCGCCCCAGACAAAAATATTTTGAAGAGCTCCGCAGCCTTCTTCTAAGCCTTCAATTGTAGGGCTTATATCATCAAAATACTGCAAAATTGTAATATTATCGGTAGGCGATGCTATTAAAGTAATCTTGAGAGCATCGTAGGAAGTATTAAAATCAGTGTCTAATGCTTGAAAACTTAGTTCATTCAGGCAGAAAAAATTTAAATAGAGCTTGTCACAATATATAAGTGCAGTTGTATCTTCAATAATATCAGCACCGAAGCCAACGCTACAGTAGCCTAAATAAGCATCGCTGCCGACACCTCCGTTCAGATAATCATTGCCTTCACCGCCAATTAAAATATCATTGTCATTGCCGCCAAAAAGCCTGTCGTTGCCTTCATTTCCGGTTAGAGTGTCATTTCCGTTTCCGCCATACAATAAATCATCACCTTTTCCGCCAAAAAGCCTGTCATTGTCATTTTCCCCATGAAGCTCATCATCACCGTCTTGACCTAATAAAGTATCTCTTCCTGCTCCTCCCCAAAGGATATCATTGCCTCTTCCGCCATCCAACCAGTCATTTCCTTCTCCTCCGCATAAAATATCATTTCCTCCACGACCTGAAATGTAGTCGTTTGACGGAGTCCCGATTAGTGTATTTGGTTTATTGTTGCCAATAATTATTGCCATTGTCATATTCTCCTTCTCTTCTAATAAATCTTTGATTGTAAAAAGAGGAAAGCTTTAAAAATTTCAGCCTTCCTCTTAAAAATTAAAATTTGAAAATTAAACGGTTGCCTCAATAATTTCCTTAACTTCATTAAATTGAAGACAATCTCCCCAGACAAAAATATTTTGAAGAGCTCCATAGCCTTCACCGGCATTTTCAATTGTAGGACTTAAATCATCAAAATATTGCAATACTGTAATATTATCGGTAGGTGAAGTTATTAATGTTATTTTAAGGGCATCAAGACAATTATTAAAATCGGTATCAAGTGCCTGGAAAAGCAGTTCATCTAAATGAAAAACGTTTAAATATAATTTATCGCAATAATCAGTTGCCGATGATGCTGTTATATCTTCAATGGTATCAGCACCAAAACCCGGTCCATTATAACCCAAATAAGCATCGCAACCGTCTCCGCCGTTTAAATAATCGTCTCCCGGACCGCCGATTAAAGTATCATTGTCATCACCGCCAAAAAGACTGTCATTGCCTTCGTTTCCGGTTAAAGTATCATTACCGTTTCCGCCAAATAACATATCATCGCCTTCACCGCCATATAGGCGATCTCTGCCGTTTTCTCCGAAAAGTGAGTCGTTACCGGTTTGACCTAATAATGTATCGTTGCCGTTTCCGCCAAAAAGCCTGTCATTGCCGGCACCTCCGTCTAACCAATCATTACCGTTTTCGCCGTCTAAAATATCATCTCCTCCGCGACCTGAAATATAATCATCAAAAATTGTTCCGATTAAAGTATTCGGATTGTTGTCACCTATAATTGTTGCCATAATAAAGCCTCCTCCGTTTGCTACCCGGTAAACATAAATAGTTTTATAAAAAATATAAAATGACATATTCCCTACAAGTTTATTCTTGTCGGTTAATAAGTTTTAATTAATGTGTTAATTAAAATGTCACTACATAAGTAGTAATATTTAAAGATTTTTTTCCAGAATAAAAGTTACAGGTCCGTCATTAATTAAGCTAACATCCATTAATGCGGCAAATTTTCCTGTTTTTACGTCAATTTTTTCTTGTTTCATTTTTTCAATAAATTTTTCATATAAAGCATTTGCTTCAATTGGTTCTTTTGAATTATCAAAACTTGGTCTTGTGCCTTTTTTGCAATTTCCTGTAAGTGTAAATTGTGAAACCACAAGAATTTGCCCGTTTATATCTTTTATCGATAAATTCATTTTGCCGTTTTCATCAGGAAAAATTCTTAAATTTGCAATTTTGTTTACTAAAAAATCTGCTTCTTTTTCGGTATCATCTTTTTCAATGCCAAGTAGAACCAAAATTCCTTTATTAATTTGAGAAAAAATCTTATTTTCTATTGTCACAGATGCTTTTTTAACCCTTTGAATTACAGTTTTCATTTAAAATTTCTCCTGCATTTTTCATCATGACCAATACATCGGCGATTTTTTTTCTTCCTTTTTCAAAAAACGTTTTTGATAAAAACAAAAACTCCATTGAAGAATCGTAATCAGCATTTTTTGTGTTTAAATCCAGATAATTTGATAGAGGAAAATGTTCGCCAAGAATTATGCCAAAAAAGATTTTGCTCTGTTTAATAAACGAATTTTCTATTATCAGATATGTTTTTATTGTTTCTTTGAAATATTTTTTAGAAGTTGGAGTATGAATTTTATTTTTAATAAATTCATTTTTGGCTTTAGTTGTAAAATCAATTCCCTGTTTAAATAGAGGCAAACTTTTTTCAAATAAATTAATCTGTTCGTTTAATTTATCCAAAAGAATTCTCTTCGAAGCAATGTCAGTAAGATTATTTTGTAAAGTTGATTCGATTACCTTTTCGGCGTCAATTTTTTCAGAATTAATTGAAGATAGAACTTCATCCAAATTTTTATGCTTAAATCCTTCAATATAAGCCCCTCCTGTTGAGCAGTTGATAAAATCGATTTCACTGCCGAATTCTTTTGCCATATTTTCAAAATAATTGATAAAAGTCGCATAACCCGGCTCAGTCGGCAGTAGTTCACCGTTTTGACCTTTGACAAAAAATAGTCCCCGATTTATTTTTGCAAAACGTTTTTCAACAAATTCTTTCGCTCTTTTATGGTCAAAATCTATATCTTTAATATATTTGTCAATATCGGCAGGTCCTACCTCGTATTTGCCTGTTTCAGGGTTCTTTTTGCAAACAACATTGCTGTGAGAAGCGTCGCTGGCGTAACTTTTTCCATCTGTATAGGCTAAATCTTGTCCTACTAGAATTATCGGATTGCAGCCCATAATTCTTGCCGAAAATACTGCTGTTAATGAAACAGTTCCTTTGTTTAAGTAATCTTGTAAATCAATATTTAAAATCGATGCCAGCCACTGATTTACAAAATCATTATTTGGGTAATAGTTAAAAAATCGTTTAGCATTCTCGTTGTGAATGTCAATATGAGTTGAAGATTGAAGAATAATGTTTAAATCCGATAAATTAAGTCCTTTAATCTGTCCTTTTGAGCAATAATGCTCGATAAATACTCCAAAATCTGGCTTGATGTCGTTCTTAACGAGGGATTTTAGAGCAGCTCCAACGGTTATAATTAAGGCTTTACCCTCTAATTTTTTCAAAATAGCAATATTTTTATCCAGAGACGGCCCTGCAGAAACAATAATGGCAGGCTTATTCTTGAATTTTCCCCTTAACGTTTCAAGTGAATAATGCTCTGCGGTATAGGCTATATTTGAAATTCCGCTGCTTGTCCAGGCGTAAGATTTTCTCATTAAATTGGTATAATTACTTTTGTACAAACCTTTGTCAAATGCCAGTTTGTCGGCTAATTGAGGAATCATTTCGGGATAAAATTTTGTATAAGAATTTAGAAAAATAAAATTTACTTCTGCATCAATAAAAAATAAATCGCCGAAATATTTTTGAATATCATCAATTTTATCAACAAGACGAACAGTTTTTTTTGCAAAATCTTCAGAAAAATCAACGACATCAAGAGTTATTCTCAAAATATCAATATTAGGCTCGAAAATAAGTATTTTAGTCTTTGAAGATTGAATAAATCTTTTAAACAAATACCCCAAACCAAGTCCGAAAATCACAGTAATATCGTTTTTTTGAGTATGTTGAGTTTTATTTAAAATTGAAACAGCTTCATCAAGAGGATCAATATTATCATGCAATAAAATTCCATTATAAAGCAAATTTGCATCACCGGATTTAGTCTGTGTAAATTCAAACGGCTTATCAATTTGATTGTGGTTTAAAAGCCTTTGAGCCAGATCGGTGTTGTATTTTTTTATATTTTCTAAGTTTTTTTCAAAAATTGTCATGTTTTATTGTACTAAATTTTCTACTAAATCTGTTTCTTTTTCGGTTTCCGTTTCCGTTTCAATTTCCTTGCCCGTAAGTTCTGCAATAGCTTTTTGCCATAAATAAGGCAATTCGTCCGGATTTTCCGGAAGCTCGATTAAATGCCCTATTTTGACTGTTATTTTTCCGAAGAATTTATCTGCTCCGATTATACCCACAGGCAATATATTTGCTTTTGCAGATTTTGCCAAATAGGCAAATCCTGAATTTGCTTTTCCTATTTTACCTGATTTTATTCTTTTTCCTTCAGGGAAAATTCCGAGAATCCAGTCAGTTTTAAAAATTTCTCTTGCAGAGCGGATTGTTGCTATTTCAAGTTTTTCTCTGTTTACCGAAAAAGCGCCTAATTTTTGTATTGCAGAAGATAAAATCGGAACATGAAACAGCTCTTCTTTTGCCATAAAAGCAATGTTTGTTTTTCTTAAAGCGTAAACCACTAATGGCGGGTCATAATATGAAATATGGTTGGCACATACAATATAATTTCCTTTTTTGGGGATATTTTCCCGACCTTGAATTTCAAGCCTGTTAAATATTTTCCAAAAAGGCATCAGCATAATTCTGGTCAAAATAAACTGGGCTAATCTGTTGTCCCATTTGTAATTTTCTGCTTTTACCTGAGCATATTTGCTTGCCATTGTTTTTTATTCCTCTTTTTCTGTTGATATAATTATTCATTCTAATATAATTTTATAATTATATTAAATTATATGCAAACTTTTTACGATTTGGTGGTATAATTTTACATAAATAAATCTAGACAACACTTTGAGAGGGTAAAAATATGAACAAACTTGAAATTTTAAAAAATAGTCTAAGAGAAAAAAAATGTGTCAAAATTATTGCCGGCATTAATAATTTTGATATTGAAAGAGTAAAAAAAGTTGTATCAGCTGCAGAACAAGGTGGTGCAACTGCTGTTGATATTGCTGCTGAAGAAAACATTATTTATGTTACAAAAGAAATGAGCGATTTACCTATTTTTGTGTCTTCAATTGAAGCAAAAAAACTTATTATGGCTGCAAAAAATGGTGCTGATGTTCTTGAAATAGGCAATTTTGATGCACTTTATATTCAAGATAAAACAATGTCATGCGATGAAATTTTTGAAATTGCAAAAGAAACAAAAGATTTTTTAAACACTTTTAATAGAGAAGTTTTATTAAGTGTAACAGTTCCCGGTCATATTGAGATTGCTGAACAAATTAAATTAGCTCAAAAATTGGAAGAAATTAACGTTGATATTATTCAAACAGAAGGCTCTAGCTTCTCTAATGCTTGTAGTGCAGGTGCTAAAGGACTTTTGGAAAAAGCACAAGTTTCTATTGCAAATACTGTTGAATTAACAAGAAATGTTGAAATACCTGTAATGACAGCCAGTGGAATTACTCCAACTACAGCAAATATGGCATTTGCAGCCGGTGCAAGTGCTATTGGAGTAGGTTCTTGTATTAATAAACTTGAATCAACTCTTGAAATGATTGCTGTTGTTCGTTCAATCGTTAACAGCGTAAACGAATTCCGCCCATCTAAAGAATTGATCCGAGTATAAATTTAATAAGTTTTAAAAAATGAAATCCCATCTTTTGTTAAGATGGGATTTTTGTAAATGATAATTATAAATATTTTATTCGATTCGAGATTTAAAAAATATTATAATTTGTATACAAATAACATTATAAATCTTGTTATAAAAGAATATTCGGATTTTAAATCATGCAAATCATGCATCCATCATGTTTTTGGGGATTTAATTTGTGAAAACTCATGAGCCATATGTATTACGGCAATTTAATATTCAAAACTCTATAATCCATGTCCCACATGAGATATAGCTTTACAAAGCATTGAAATCATGATATAACATGATTTATAGCTATTTTAATTATAAAAACGCAAGTATATTTGTATTTTTATCTGAAAATATTATAAACGAATAAAATTAAAAAAATTAAAACAAGGTGGTATAAATAAATGATTG
>JAQUYY010000080.1 GCA_028691575.1 Candidatus Gastranaerophilales bacterium | reverse complement strand
GGCAACATCTGCAACATAATTGCAGTCAAAATCTTCCGGCAAATATTCACTATCCGGCCAGGCTGTATCTTCATCAAAAATGCACAGTGTCAGGTTTTGAGAAACACTAAAATCTGATCCGCTCAAATCAGCATTTACAAAATCAACACCGCTTAAATCAGCATCAGCAAATTCACAGTCATTAACCGTTGAGCTGTTAAATTTTGCTCCTGCCAAATCTGCACTTGAAAAATCACAATAATTTAAACTCGAATTGGAAAAATTCACTGAATTAAGTATTGAATCTTTAAAGCTGACTTGACATAATTCATTATTATTAAAATTGCTTCCGGACAAATCAACATTTTCAAATTTAACATTCTCAATAAAACAATTTTCCACTTCTAATTCGGATAAATCCAGCACTTCCCCAGAATCCGAATAATCGGCTAACATGGTATTAAATTCTTCAAATCTTCCGTCTTTTAACAATTGAACTGCATTTTCTTTCTTAAAATCCATAATCAAAGTCCCTTAATCTAATAAATTCATCTGCATTGCAAGCAATACGGCTTGCGTTCTGTTTGTAACATTTAATTTTTTAAAAACACTATTTAAATGTGTTTTTACGGTAACTTCTCTGATAAAAAGTTTTTCAGCAATATCATTATTATTTGCACCCTGCGCAACTAATTTTAAAACTTCTTTTTCTCTTGAAGTTAATGGTTCTATTGCTTCTCCCGATGTAAACGGTAAATTAATATTTTTTGCTTCTTTTTTTTCATCCCCCCATTTTGAACGTCTCAAAAGTGCTTCTATTCGGGCTAATAAATTCGGCAAACTGAATGGTTTAACAATATAATCATCAGCACCGAATTTCAAGCCGGAAACTTGTTTTTGTTCTGCATCAACGGCAGTTAACATTATAACCGGAATTGTTTTAAAATCTTTGTTGTTTCTTATAGCTTTTAATGTTTCCCAGCCGTCCATATTTGGCATCATGACATCAAGTACAATCAAATCAAATAAATTTCCTTCTGTATTAAGTATTTTTAATGCCTGAAGCCCATCCAAAGCTGTTACTGTTTCATAGCCGTACATAGGCAGTACATCGTTTAAATATTTTGGATTATCGTCTACTATAAGAATTTTTGCAATTGATGACATTTTTTATACCTTTTCTCTCCCAACTATTTTATTATAACAATATTTGTTTTAATTTAATCAATCAAATATACTAGACAATACCATCTTTTATGGCTTTAATTGCAGCTTGTGTCCTGTCATCTACGGATAGTTTTTGCAAAATACTGCAAACATGAGCTTTTGCCGTATGAATACTCACATATAGCTTTTTAGCTATATCTGCATTATTTCTTCCTTCTACTATTAATTTTAAAACTTCTGTCTCTCTATCGGTCAAAGAAATATTTGAATTAGATGAAGATGAAAAAGATTTTGAATATTTTGGCGTTGATGCTACACCTTTTAAGACAACATCTGCAACCGCCGGATCTAACCAGGCTGCTCCATCGGCAACATTTTCAACAACTTGAATAAGTCTATCCGGCTCAATATCCTTAAGACAATACGCATTAGCTCCTGCACTTAATGATGCCCAAACTTCTTCATCGGATTGATGAGAAGTTAATATAACAACTTTAATTGATTTGTTAATTTGTTTAATATTTTTAGTGGTTTCTATGCCATTAACATCAGGAAGTCCAAGATCCATAAGTACAATGTCAATTTTATTTTTTTCAACAACTTCTATTGCACTCTCTGAATCCTCTGCTTCATATATATTTGAAACATAATCAAGACTCTCGAAAGCAGTTTTGAGCCCAAATCTTGTCAGAGCGTGATCTTCTACTATCAAAATGTTTATTTTTTTGTCGGTATTCAATACTAATTTCCTTAATAATCACTGATAATAATTGATTATATAATTTTTCAAAAATTTTTACAAGATTTTATTTTAATTAAGTCCAAAAGTATAGTTAAGTATTAAAACTTTATTCCAATGAATTTAATATTAAAAAATTTTATAATGGATTTTGACAATAAAAATGAGGCTGGAATTATGAAAAAGAAAAAAGAAAAATTTGAACGTATTACACAAAAAAAACTTAACGATTTGAATGAGGTTTTTGAAGAAAGAGTAAAGCTAAGAAAATTGAGAAAAGCTCATAACAAAAAAGATTATTTTGATATTAACAGCTAGTTTTTTATCTTGTTATGAAATCACAATCCAGTGCTTGCTTGAAATTTTGTACTGCAATATCCGGATTCCCTGCATTAATAATTGCTCTTACGACGGCAATTCTTGATGCCCCTGAATTTATAACGTCATTGATGTTTTCCAAATCGATTCCGCCAATTGCAAACCAGGGAATATCAATATTTTTACTTGCCCATTCGACATATTCTAAACCAACAGACTGTCTTCCGGGCTTTGTAGGTGTCGTAAAAACAGGTCCGACACCGATATAATCGGCACCTCTATTGACTGCATCAATTGCTTGTTCCGGAGAATGTGTCGATAGCCCGATAATTTTATTTTCGCCTAAAATTTCTCTTGCATACTCTATATCGACATCATCCTGACCGATATGAACACCATCTGCATCAATAATTTGAGCAATATCAATCCTGTCATTTATTATAAATAGAGCATTGTATAAGGAACAAAGTTCTCTGACTTTTCGTCCCAGATTTATGATGATTTTGGCATTTGCAGTTTTTTCACGCAATTGAATAATTTGCACACCGCCTTTTAGGGCTGATGCAACAGCGTTTAAAAATTCGTCTTCCGTTGAAAACTTGCTGCTATCCGTAACCAGATACAATTTTTTATCCATAAGTCTGTATTTATTAACTTTTTGCGATAATTTTTCAAACATAATTTTCTCCAAAGTATAAGATTCATACCTCAATTTTTCATATACAGACAATTCCTTATTTACCAATGGCGCATATTCGCCAAGAGTTCTTAATGCCTGCTGTAATCTTTTAAAATTTGCCTTAAACACAGTAAAAATATCTTTTCTCTCAGTCGGATTAGAAATATATATACCGATATCATTTTGGGTATCCCTTGATTTTAAAAGGTTTTCATAATCCTCATCAAGTGAAATCGAAAGCTGATGGCGTATATTTTTAAGAATAGAAGAATTTTTTTCATCATTAAAATAAAACCTTGCAATTTCTTCTAAAACTCTCAGGGCTTCTGTTGCTCTATTTAAGTTTGCGTCAATAATTCTTTTCACTCTTTTATCTCAACTTTTTGACAATATATTTATACAACAAATTAAGAGGAGTGTCATCTTTGATAAGAGGATGCGGAAAAATTCAAAAAATGACAATTTTTTGCGAGTTTTCAAATCCGACCTTAGAAGTGCTAAGCCCATACCGGCTGCGGGATAGCCGGCGGTATGGGTGTAAGCCGGACAATGAGGATTGCGAGAAAAATTTTAATTTTTCCGCAAGCTCTAAAAGAATTTCATTAGCAAAAAAGAGAATGAATTTATTTGAAAAAAGTTATATCTTAAAATAACTATGAAAGAATTTTTAGAGAAAAAATATAAATTAATCGCATTCGATTGGGATGGAACAGCTGTGTATGACAGAAATTCTGACTGTCATCAATTGGCATGTGTAATTGCAAAATTTTTAGAAAAAGGAACAAAAATTGCCATAATCACAGGCACAAATATAAACAATATAAACAATCAATTTTTATCCCTACTTGAAAGTGATTTTAAGCAAAACATTTATATGCTCACTAATAGAGGGTCCGAAGTTTTTGCTTACGATAAAAATGATACACTTACAAATATTTATTCAAAAATAGCTTCTCAAACAGAAAATGATATTTTAGACAAAATTGCAATTAAGATAAAACAGCAAATAGAGATTACTTCTAAAACCAATATAAAGATAATTTTTAACCGTATGAACAGAAGAAAAATTAATTTAAATTCCGAATGGGAAAATCCGCCAAAAGAAATGATAAAACAACTGGTTATCGATACAAATCATTATCTTGATAAACACGGCTGGAGTGGCAGAATAAAGAAAGTTTGTGACATGGTGAATACTTTGGCTAAATCCTATCAGTTCAAAAATCTAAAAATTACTACTGATGGCAAATTTGTTGAAATTGGTATAACAGATAAAAAAGATTCGATGAAATGGTTGGTCGAAAACATTGAAGTTGATGAAAATGAAATTATCGTATTTGGCGATGAATTTGGCAAAATAGACGGAATAAACGGCAGTGATTACAATATGATTTTAAAAGGTTTTAGCGAAATAACGTATGTTTCTGTTGGCGTAGAGCCTTTTGCAATTCCCAAGGGAATTATTCACGAAAAAGGCGGGGAAAAGAAGTTTTTGGAAATACTAAACAGACTTCTTGCGAATTTAAACAATTAAATCAATTTTGCCAAAAATTTATTATATTAATTAAAACACTGATTGTCTTTATTTTACTTTCTGATTTAACTTTTAATTAAACGCATTAAAAACAGGCAAATTATGCTCAAAATGTTCAACATTAAAAACTTTTAAATTCTTCAAATTAACCTGAAAAATTATCGCAAAATAAGTATACATAACAATTATAGCTATTAAAAAAAATTCTTTTTTATTCATCGCAAACTGTCACTCGGGCTATTCTTTAAACATTTTCTCAATTTTTTAACTTAAAATCATCGGACGAAATATCAATATTTAAAAATTAACACCAATGATTATCTAATCAGGCACTTTCATGAAATAGTTGCCTGTTATTTGATATAGAAGAGTAGAAAATCAGCAGGTAGAACTATGAAAAACACTAAAAGAACAGCAACTGATGCTTTAATTGCTGTAACCTACAATTGCAATGCCCGTTGTAAAATGTGCAATATCTGGCAAGAAACTCTAAAAGATGATTTAACTCCGGCAGATTTTGCAAATTTGCCAAAAACACTTCGAGACATTAATATAACAGGCGGAGAGCCGTTTTTAAGAAAAGATTTGGTTGAAATTATTGAAATAATAACTTCGGCTAACCCAAAAACCCGTCTGGTTTTTTCTTCAAACGGTTTTTTGACAGATAAAATCGTCAAAGATATGAAAGCAATTTCAAAAATAAACAAAAAAGCCTGTATTGCAATTTCAGTTGACGGAATAGGCAAAATGCACTCTGAAATCAGAGGAGTTGAGGATGCTTACAACAAAGTTTTAGAAACAATTTCAAGACTTAAAAAAGAAGGCATAAAAGATATTAGAATCGGCTATACAGCAAGTCAAGATAACATCGGGCATCTTGTAAAAGTTTATAATCTTTGCAAGGCACTTGATATCGAGTTTACAATGAGCATTGTACATAATTCTGATAATTATTTTGGAATTGATACAAATCTTCCGCCACCCGTAGGAAGACTGGAAGAACAAATAAATTATGTTGTAGCCGGTGAATATAAGTCTTTTAACCCAAGACGACTTTTAAGAACCTATTATTTAAAAGGGTTGGCAGAATATGCCAAATACCATAAACGACCACTTCCTTGTCAGGCACTAGAAAATTCGTTTTTTCTTGATCCTAAAGGAGATATTTATCCTTGTAATATGGAAATAATTTCTGTCGGAAATATAAAAGAAAATTCTTTTGAAGAAATCTGAAACAATGCAAAAACTCTTGAAACAATGCAGTCATGCCAAAAATGCAACAAGTTCTGGATGGTTTGCACTGCAAAAAATTCCATACGAAAGGAGATTTCAAAAGTTGCCGGGGAAGTTTGCAGAGATATTTTTCAAGAAAAAATTAAAGCATTTATGTCATTTTAATTCTAAAGTATTTTAACTCCCATTTTTTCAAGCATTTGGGCAAGTTTATATGTCGAAATTCCCATGATATTGTTGTAGCAACCATTTATTGATTTTATAAACAAACACCCAAGACCTTGAATGCCATAAGAACCGGCTTTATCATACGGTTCATCAGTATCAAGGTAATGATTAATCTCTTCTTCGCTTAATTCCTTAAAATACACTTCACTGACTACAGAATCAGTTATAGAATTGCCATTTTCTGTATCAATTATTGCAATTCCTGATATCACACGATGTTTATTATTGCTAAGCATTTTCAGCATTCTATATGCATCTTGCCTATTTTTAGGTTTTTCAAGAATTTCTTCGTTGCAAATAACAATTGTATCAGAACCGATAATAAGAGCTGATTTAGTATAGTTTTCGGCTATATCCTTTGCTTTATCAAATGCAACCTTTTCAACGGCTTCCTGCGTTGGATATTCTACTTTTTCTTCAATTTGTGCCGGAATAATCTCAAAATTCAATCCGATTCTTTCTAAAAGTTCTTTTCTTCGCGGTGATTTTGAGGCTAATATAATTTTTCTCATTGTCAATTTCAACTTTATAAATAATGTGTCTTACAAATGATTATTTGATAATAGATAACATTTCTATAATGAAATCAAGCTAAATGCAAGTTAAAGATTAATTGTTTATTTTTTAATTATAGATTTTATTATCTTTTATTTTAATACAACATGTAAAAAAACTTTACAATTAATATTGGTTTTTATCAATTATTTTTTTTTCTTATTTCTTATACTTAGCATAGAAATAGGAGGCAAATATAAAATGAATACTAACCCGGTAAGTTTTAGTGGTCACGTTAAGTTTAATGCAATAGAATCCTTGTTTGGCGTCATCGCTAAAAAAGTTCCATCTACAGTTGATCCTAAAAATGTAAGAAAAATAACACCGTCAACAATTGACGGTGGTTATTGCTGTAGAGTATACGATAGTGAGATATCAGATAAGTTTACAAGATGCAAAGTTCCTGATGGATATAGTACGAATAAATTTATAGAAATTTTTAACTATGCTCTTGATACAATGAAAAATAAAGCTGGAATTTTAGATCTTACAGATGCAAATGTCTTAACAAAGATATCAGAAAAAATGAAAGTAGATAATGCTAACTTATTAAAATAAATAATTCAAAAAGACTTAGAATTACTAAGTCTTTTTTTACATCAAAATTTATTAACTATGCTCTTGCTTTACAATAGGCAACTTTTGTCGAAAGATTTGTGCCGATATTTTTAAGTTTATAATTTAAAGCAAGCATATTTCTTTGAACTTGTGCATAATCATTCATAACGCCAAGCATTTCTTCTGCGGAAACAACACATTTAACAATGTTATCGTGATTTTCCATTTTTTCATTGGCATATTTTTTTACTAAAAGTTTGTCAATTTTATCCTTAGCCCCAATAGACATAATATATTCCCCTTTTTTCCTCTATTTTTTAAATCCCCTATATATTAATAAAAACATGCTATTCTTTTTTATTGCCTTAAAGAATTGTAATTGTTAAGTTATTTTAAAAAAATTATTATTGTTATATAATAAATGAATCAAAAAAATTCAAAAGGAATTAATTAAATGAAGAAAATACTTGTTATTAACGGACCAAATTTGAATCTATTGGGTACAAGAGAGCCTGATAAATATGGGGATGATACATTAGAAAATATCAAAACCATGCTTCAAGAAAAAGCCCAAAAATTGGATACTGAATTAGAGTTTTTTCAATCTAACAGCGAGGGAGAGTTGATTGATAAAATTCAAAGTGCAAAAAATCAATTTGACGGAATTTTAATTAATCCTGCTGCTTATACTCATACAAGTGTTGCAATTAGAGATGCCCTTTCGGCTGTAAATATTCCAACAGTAGAAATTCATCTTTCAAATATCCATGCCCGAGAAGAATTTAGACACAAATCATACACCGCAGCTGTATGTATAGGTCAAATTTGCGGATTTGGAAAATACAGTTATATATACGGTTTAACTGCACTTGTAACACATTTTAATCAATAAACTTGCTTTTATAACGATATTTTTATATCATCAAAGAAATTAGAAAAATAGGTAGATAAACTATGATTTCAACAAACGATTTTAAAACAGGCATGAC
>JAQUYY010000079.1 GCA_028691575.1 Candidatus Gastranaerophilales bacterium | reverse complement strand
ATTCATTTGTATTTATCCACTGCAAAAAATTCGAAAAAAGCTGTAAACGTAAAAGAGGTTAATGCATAATGTCAATGATTAATAATTATACCTCTCAATATTTTTCTTTAAATTCTAATTCTAAGCCGATAGCAAAAGAATTAAAAGTTAAAGAATTAAAAGGTGAAATAAAAGGTCATTTAGTAAAAGAAAATTTTGTACAATCAATTGCACATTCAGCAACAGAGCCTGTCAGAAATGCAAAATACTTTGCAAATGCACTAAAAGGTGAAGGAAATGATTATACAGTAGGAAAAATTCACGATTTAACGTTAATGCTTGGCGGTCTTGGAATTGCGGCTGTTTTGCAATCAAATTATGTTAAGCCCGTTAATAAAGTTATGGAATTTGTAGGTTTTAGCTCTTTCTTCGGCGCAATGGCAATTTGGCCTAAAATGATTATAAATCCACTTGTTAACGCTGTTAAAGGTGTGGATATGAATCAAGAATATGTTGATTCATCAGGTAAAAGGAAGCCATTTTATCAAGATTCGCAATATTTGCCATGGGATTTAATGGATGATAAACAAATAAATAAAATGGGTGATAAACTTGGTGTGCCTGAAAACATTAAAGACAGAAAAAAACATATTCAAGAAAAAGCAAAACAAGTTGCAACACAAACAAATACTCTATGGATGTTAACCGCAGGTATTGCGACACCTGTGATATCAAGTTTAATGGCAAATTACATTCAAAGACCTGTTAGAGATATAACAGAAGCAGTAAGAGTTAAAAATGCAGCTAAGGAAGCCGGATTAAAGAATATAGATGAATTATTAAATGTGGGAAATAATCCGTATAAAAAGATTGTTGTTAATCCTATTGCCAGTTTGCTTTCAGCTGTTAAACCAAGTAAAAAAGCTCCTGCAACTATTGATGAGCATATAATTGCTTTTGAAAAAGCTTATGATGCTTTATTGGGAAAAGATTTAAATCCTGCAGATGAGTATAATTTTAAAAGATTTGTTTCAGGCATAAATAAACCGATTAAAAATGCAGATGGTATTTCTGTAGTTGGTGATGAGTGGGCAAAAGTTCCTAATAAAATTATTAAAGCTCTAAAAATTGATAAAAAACTTCTAACAGCTATTTCAATAAATCAAAATGCACATACAAGAACACAAATACTTACCGAGCATTTAATGAATACTTTTGGCAATAATGATGACGCATTAAAAGAAGCTGTTAAAAAATGTGTTGAGGCTATAGATAAACCTATTCAAAAAACAGATGTTGCAGCTACAATACTTAAAGAAAAAGCGGGTGAAATAGTAGCGAGTCTAAAAGAAGAAATAGCAAAAGCTCCTGAAGGTCAAGAAAAAGAACTTTTGAAAAATAAATTGGAATTTATTGCCGAACAACAAATAAATGGCAAAAGATTTAAAATTGCAGATAATAACCGTATTGCTATTGAAACTTTCGGAAGAATAGATAACAAAGTATTAGATACTAAGTCCAGCTGGTACAGCGTGTTTAACGTGTTAGATGCTGTAACTGCGAATAATAAAAATGATGTTACAAACTTAGTTAAAGGATTTGGTGTTGATAATTTATACAATGAGCCTGAACTTTATAAAACCAGATTTTCAAATATGGGTGGAAAAATGCAGTTTATCTTTAATGAATTAAATATGCAAAATCAATTAGAAAAAATAAATATGCATAATAAAATGGTTCATTCTGAAATAAGTAAATTTATTGGTTATAACAATGGTGAAAAAATCCATAACAATGTAAGTGAAGCAACAACAAAATGGGTAGGCAAAACTTTTAATGAATTTGTAAGAGATGCTGCTAATGAAACAAGATTTTACAAAGGCTGGATTAAGCCTGTAGCAGGCATTGGAATCGCATTGTTAGGAGTTACTGCATTAGCAATTACGCAATTTGGCAAAACTAATCGTTTTAATAAAGACGTATATGAAGTGAAGGAGTAGTTATAAATGCAAGTTAAAAGCAATAACGTAAATATAAATACTCCAAATAAAAATTTAATTAAAAATGAAGTAAATAAAAAACCATTCACTTCTAATAATCAAGTTGCTTTTGGATATTATTCGGTTAAATCAAATAATTCAACATCTTTGATTTCAGGTTTTTTTAAGACTCAAGCAATGATGAACTCAAACAAAACAACTTCTGTTGTGGATAAAACTGCTCCTCAACAAAGATTTAGCTGGAATAATGATTTAAAAACTTTATTTCAAAATAATAAAGCAGTTATTTATGCAATGATACCAAGAACTTTTAATGCAAAAGATACTAATGGAAATCAACTAATCGAATCAAACGAACAAAAAGGTACATTTTTAAACGCTGTTGAAAGATTAGACGAGCTAAAATCTTACGGAATAAACACATTGCATTTACTTCCGATACATCCTCCAGGGAAAAAAGAAGCTATGGGAACAGCAGGTTCTATATATGCTCCTGCGGATTATTTAAAAATTGACCCGATGCTTGATGATCCTAACAATCCTAAAGATGTAAAAGAAGAAATGAAAACATTTCTAGATGAATGCCACAAACGAGGCATTAGAGTTATGATTGATTTGCCAAGTTGTGCAGCATTAGATATGTATTATAGTCAACCGGAATTAATGGCAACCGATGAAAAAGGTATTCCTGAAGTTCCTCAAGGCTGGCAAGATATCAGAATGTTCAAACCTTGGGCTGATAAAGAAAATAAAGCTTTAAACAAGCCCCTTGTTGATATGCACAAACAATATGTAGATATGTGTGTTGACTTAGGTATAGACGGTATTAGAGCCGATGTAGCAAGGGCTAAACCTATGGAATTTTGGAACGAAATAATACCTTATGCAAGATCAAAAGATCCTCAATTTGCATTTTTGGCAGAAAGCTATACTTACGAAGATGCATCTCCAATGGCAAATGTACCGGCTGATAGACCGGAAGATTTGTTAAAAGTAGGATTTGATTCGTATTATGGACAATACCATATATTCCATGAATGGCCTACGGCAAAAGAATTTCATGAAAATATGATATTAAATCTGGAAATGTCTCAAAAAATGCCTGAAAGAAAGTCATTAATAGGTTCTTTTGCAACACATGATGACAAAAGTCCAATGGCAAATGGCGGAGTTTTGTATTGTAACTTGACAACAGGACTTCAAGCTACATTACCAATGACAAATCCTTATTTTGTAACCGGTTTTGAATCAGGAGACAGATATATATATCCATATAGAGATAAAGAAAATAATTCAACAGATACTGACTGTACTATAAATGTAGCTCATCCTGAGAAACTTGATATATTTAATTATTCAAGAAAACCGGAAGGTGATGATCCTCAAATCGGCAAATATATGTCTAATATGATGAATATAAGAGAAAAATATTCAGATATTATTACAAAAGGATCCTATATCCCTCTAGAAGTAAGCTCTAATAAAGAAAATCAAATAATAGCATTCGCAAGACATTATAATGGCAAAACATTATTAGTAGTTGCAAATAAAGATGTAAATGCAAGAGAATCGGGAAATATAAAAATTCCTGGGCTAAAAGCACAACAAATAGCAGATATTGCACCTGCCTATGGCGCACAAAGCAATATTAACGCAAGTAACGGTTTCTTAAAAGTTGATCTTGCCCCTGCAAAATTCCATTTGTTTGAAATAAGTACGCCAAACATTGAAAATCAAGTTGAAAAAATCTACAAACAAAAATAAATGTTACATATTTGTAAATAAATTGCTCAAAATCTTCTTATCAGGTCAATTTTTTAAATTTTTATTTTTTTATAAAACATAAGGGAAATGGAAGTTGGTAGAATAATAGTTATGGATAAATTTTCAAATTCAATAAAATACAATCAAAACCTTAGCTTCAAAGGACACAAGCTTGTCACTAATGATGAAGGTAAAAAAGAATATCAGTTTTATTTACCTACAAATGATACGAATATTCAATTAGAAGCCGTAATTGTCGATAAAAATGGTAATAAAAAAGCAACACTAACGCCGGTTGAATCGCCAAACAGTACTATTCCTATTTGGTCTATACCTGTATCTGAAGTTAAATTAAATGATAATGACAGGTTAGCATATAAATTTTTAAATAGTAATGGTAGTGTTTTAGATGAAACTATCAAAATCAAAACCCCTCAAGGGGATTATAACCTTGCTACAAAAGGAACACGCCCTGCATTAGAAAAATCAAGATCTATTTATCATTTAGTGCCGGATAGTTTTAATCCGTCTAAAAAAGCTGAAAATGGACAGGAAATCAGAAGAAATCATTTTAATAAATATGATGGTAAACTAACAGATATAACGGAAAAACTTGATTACATCCAAGAATTGGGTGCAAAAAGAATTATGGGAACACCTATATTTGGTCAAGACAGATTAACAAATCATGGTTATTGGACGACCAATCCGTATCAAATTACCGGTACACTTGGCGATTTAAATGATTATAGGGATATGCAGGTTAAATTATTCCAAAAAGGCATGGGCTGGATTGCCGATGGTGCATTTGTAAACGAAGGTGTTGAAGGTGTTCATATAAAACATATAATGGAACATGGAAAAAAATCTCCGTTTAAAGATTGGTTTAATCTTCAGGATTTTGAATCAAAAGGCCTAAAATTTGGTCTTTTACCAAAAGAATTAACTAAAGATGCGAAAGATAATTTTGATATAAAACTTATTAACAGCCCCTATTTATATAAATTTAATCAAGACGGCTCTCCTCATAAGGATTTTGGGAAAATAAATCCGAGTTATGATTTCTCAAAACCGACTTACATTCAGCTTTTCGATGTTAGATTGGTTGATGAAAATCAAAGAAACAGCGATGAAATAATTCAAACTTATGCAAAAAGTAAATTTAATGATTATAATCAGATTAAAACCTATAAAGATTCGGTACAACCGATTTTAGCAAAGGTTTCTTCTACGGAAGTTAAAGAAAAATTCAATGATTTTGGAAAAAGAAATTTACTTGGTTTTAAACAGAATAACGAAGTAAAACACCTTTCAAATGAGCCTCAAGTATCAAAATTCAGAGATTTAATGCTTGAGTGGAATAATTTTTCATTGGATAATTCAGATAGAGATGGAACAATTCAACTTTGGGATGGAAACAAGGATATTGCAAAATTGCAATTTAAAAATCCTCAAGTTCAAGATTATGTCACAAAAATCGGTGCTTATTGGACTGATGAAACAGATAGAGTGCTAACAAAATATGTTGCTTCTGTTATTTCATCTAAAACAAATGGGAAAAATTCAGAACAGAACGTATTAAATGCCGTTAAAACTCTTTCTGAAGATGGAATGCTACAAAAAGACACGCACAAAAATCTTGAAGCAAGCATAAAAAATCTTTACGAAGGCAAATACGAAGTAAATCTAGCACCTGTTGAAAATACCTTAAATGATTCATTAAGGAAATTTCCGTTAGATTCAGTAGAATTTCCACCTGAAATATGTTCTGTTCTTTCATTACCTTCAATTAAAGGATTAGAAGGTAAAAAAGATCTTGTTATTGCAGATAAAATGGATAATATTTGCAAAAATCAGTTAACTCCAATTATAGGTGAGATTATTCAGACTTCTGAAAAATCGAATTTAATTAATGATAATGATGAACTGACAAAAGAAGGAAAAGATTTATTCAGGTTAGTATCTAACGATGTTATGAGATATGTTGCTCTATATGCAATTGGTGGCATTTCACCTGATGTTGAAATTGAAAACGGTATTACTTATATTGATTTTGATAAAGAAAAATTAGCCGATTCAACTTTTACAAATGTTAATATTAACGGTGATTCAAAAGAAGTTGCTTCTAATCTTTTAAACGCTTATTCTAAAGGTATTATAAGATTAAGCAAAGATGATACAGCTAAGAAAGAAATAATTGAAATTATTAATAATGGTTTGAATGGAATTGACCATAAGTTATTAAAAGTATCTAAACTTATCATCGATAAAAATGAAGCGGGTCTAGAATGGCGTATTGATGCTGCAAAAGACGTAGCTGATATTGATGCTACAAGAAATCATAAAGAAACATTTGAAAATAACTGGGAAGAAGTAATTAACTTTTGGAGCAAGTTTAATACCGAAGTTAGAAAGTACAACCCTAAAGCCTATACAATAGGCGAGGTCACAGATGTGCCTCAATTTATGAATTTTAACAAATCTGTAAAAGAAGAACAGAATTTTATTGAAAAAACAGGATTTACTACTCAATCAAACTATAGTTACTTGTTTTCCATGCCTCCAGCATTAGTCCACGGTTTTCCAGATGGTGAAGGCAAACATTTAAATATAGGTAATCTAAATAAAGAACTAGAAGCATTTCTTAAAAGCGGTCCGGTCGATAACATTATGCAATCACATTTTTTCTCTGGAAATCATGATAAACTAAGAACAAACCATGGTTTCGCAGTTGACGTGGCTAAATTTGTGAACGGTCCGACTTTAAAATCCGATTTTCCACAAGAAGAAGCAAGGGAAGCAGTCAAAAATTCTCCAATATTTAACATTATAAATGAAGGTTTTATGTCTTCAAATCAAGATTGGTGGAAAAGTTTTAATGATACTCAAAAATATGACAAAATTATTGATAATTTCACTAAAGATGGCAATTGGATGAAAAATGACGACAGGATAATTAGTTCTTTATCCAAAGAAAAATCTGGTAGTTATTCTATTGAATATAAAAAAGTATCCGCATCTATAGAAAAATTAATAAAAGAAAATCCTGCACCTGCAACGGAAGCAGGAGCTATTTATGATGCATTTAATGATATATTAGATGATAAAAACAGCAAATTCCAAACCATTCCTGAAAATGCTCAAATAACTATAAAATCAGCATTAAAAGACTTAGCAACAGGGAAAATGACAACTGCTGACGAAAAAAAAATTTCAGGAACAGATATATCTGATCATTTTGCAAAAAATGCTTATAACCATACATTTTCAGATGTTATTGAACAAGCAAGAAGAAAAAATCCTGCAGCAATGGCAAATGTAAATACAAAAGCATTAGAAAAAGAAGTCCATGAAAAACTTATGGAACCTGCTTTTGAAAAATACAAAGCATTATACAGCATTTTAGTTGCATTACCCGGAAATCCGACTATTTATTCAGGTGATGAGCTCGGCGAAACAGGTTTTGAAACTCCAAGCAAAAACGTTTATGTTCACAATAGAAACAGAAATCACTGGGAATGGATAGACAAAAATTCCGATGAATACAGCAAAAAATTTGAAGAATTTAATAATTCCGTTAAAAATATCTTTAGCCTAAGAGACAAAAAAGAGCTGTCTCCATTGAAAAACGGCACAACCATAAGATTGGATTTTAACAGCACGCAGAACTTGGGAGCTATATACAGATATAATACAAAAAGAGATGTTATTTCCGTAATTAACACCAGCGGTTTTAGCAATACAAGAGGCGGAAAAAGCGTAAATACAATATATACAGACGGTATTAGTTTGGATAAAATCCCGGGCGGTATTATAAATGATACACATACTGTATTCAGAGCTATTAAGAGCGGTGATACAAAGCCAACAGAAGATATATATGAAATAAAAAATAATAAACTGGTTAAAAAAAGCGGCGAACAAATCGAAATTGATTCATCTGTAATACATTTCTACAGAGTTGGAGAATTTCCAAAACCTTCAATAAATCAGGCTTTTAAAGCTAACTATATGTAAATTTAACAAATAAACAATTATAATAAAAAGAAGAACTTTTTAAAGTTCTTCTTTTTTATTATTCAATACGCAATTATCTTGCAAAACTATCAAAAGGATTGGCTGCTGAAGTTGATTGATAAGAAGGCTGAGGTTGTGATTGAGTTACAGCGGCAACTTGAACAGTATTTAATTCTTCTTCGTTCTTTTTGCCGGCTTTTGCTGCCAACAAAATACCGCCGACAGCCGCTAAACC
>JAQUYY010000078.1 GCA_028691575.1 Candidatus Gastranaerophilales bacterium | reverse complement strand
AACTGTAAGGTCAAATAGAGATGAAATGTTTCCAAACAGCAACAAAAAAAATACATTAAATGTTTTTGATGTTGCGGGAGACTTTTTTATAAATCCGACAAAAACAGGATTGAGAACCCCTCAAGCCGAGAATACCGGAAGAACCTACGTTTTATTTTTAAATATATTCACAGATTCAATTAGAAAATTGTTGGATAGAAACAGTAATTCCGAAATAATAGGCAGAAACAGCAATTTTGAAGCCATTTACACCCCGGGCAATCATTGTTTTGACGGTGGTGACGGTTGGCTTCTGGATACAATGAAAAGAATGAGAATGACAACAGTTCTGACAAATGCGGATTTCAAAAAATCACCTTTAATTAAAAAACATAAAAATGAATCCAGAAATGCAGAAATGAAAGAAAGAATTAAACAATATAAAATTTTAGAAGTAGCGGATGATAAAAATCCGAATTTAAAAAACAAAATTCTTGTTCTTGGTGTAACAATCCCCGGAGTTGATTATTATACCCCCGGATTAGTTCAGGATTTACATATTATTGACAGATGCAACAAAAAAGACGTAAAAATCGAAGAAAAAGATTTGAAAAACACTTTTAAAATTTTAGATAAAACTATTAAAAAATTTAAGGACGAATATCCGGATGGCGCTGTGGTTTTAAATTCTCACACCGGAATGAGGCTTTCTAAAATGATTGCCGAAAAAGTACCCGATATAAATGTCATTCTTAACGGACATGACCATGTCGATGTTGAAGAAAAAGTTAATAATACTCATATTGTTAGTTTATCTAGCGATAATAAACTTGTTGCAGCTATAAAATTACATTTTGATGACGATGGAAAACTTGATAATCTGGATGGTGAAAAAATTGCTAAAAAATTCTATTCAAAAGATACAAAACCTCAAAAAAATAATCACATTCAAAAATTTTTGAAAAACTTATTTGAAGAAGATCAAAAACCTTTAATAAAAATAAATGATCCTAATGGTGAAGTATCCAAATTAGAAGTCGTCGAGGAAGAAATACGAACCGAAAATTCACTTTTAGCAAATTATGTTACCGATTCTGTTTTATCCTCAATCAAAAAAAATAATCCTGATGTACAAGCGTTTGGTCTTCTTTCTTCTGCTTTTAGAGACGGGTCAACTTTAAAAGAAGACAGTACAAATATGGATTTAATTAACTTAATGGATGGCTCAATTGTTGCACTCTCAGAAGTTTACATCGGTGAAGTTTCCGGTAAAAATCTTGCAGGACTAATTACAGAAAATGTTGTCGATAACCTAAAAAGCTCCCGAAACACTATTTTACAGTGGTCTGGCATAAAAATTGACAAAAATGCCTTTAAAAAAGCCAGTGAATCAGACAATTTTGACGATATAAATCAAAGTATTCTAATAAAAAAAGACGGAAAATACGAACCTATTGATTATTCAGATACCTACAAAATCGCGCTGCCTTTAAAATACTTGATTAAAGATAGTATTAAATATCCGCCAAAAATCAAAAAATCATTTGAAAAAACCAATAAATCAGTTGACGACTATTTTATAAAACACTTAGAAAAAAATAATTTTGTCATAAATATTGATGATAATGTAAGAGAGAAAAGGATAATTACTCAATAACATTTGAGGATAGCCCAAAATGGGTAAGATGAGAAAAAGTGATAATGTTGAAAAGTAGGAATATTTCGATATATTATACTTTTAAGCAAAATCACAAAGGATGTTCATTTTTCACATCCTTTTTTATTATAAACCTTTTTTGATAAAAGCATTAGTAAATTTTAGCCAAACAAATTCTTAATTTGATATAATTAAAATATGAAAACAAAAATATCAATAAAAAATGCCCTAAAACTTCTGCCTGAGTGCTCAGGTGTATATTTAATGTACGATAATCAAAAAACGATTATCTATATCGGCAAGGCTAAAAATCTTAAAAAACGTGTTAACAGCTACTTTAGCAAAAACCATGATTCACCTAAATTACAAATAATGGTACCTCAAATAGAAAAATTTGAATTTATTATTACAGATTCAGAAATTGAAGCACTAATTTTAGAGTCACATTTAATTAAAAAACATAAACCCAAGTACAATGTACTTTTAAAAGATGATAAAAAATTTCCATGGTTTTTAATAACCGACGAAGATTATCCTCGAATAATAATTACCAGAAAAGCTGATAAAAAAGAACAAAAAGGCAAGTATTTCGGACCTTATACCAACGCAAGGGCGATGTATTCAACTCTGGAATTGATTAAAAAACTTTTCCCACTAAAACAATGCAAAACCCCTAAATTCAAGGATAGACCATGCATTTATTATCAAATGAATAAATGTCTTGCCCCATGCCGGCAAAAAGTTTCTTCCGATGAGTACAAAAAAGTTGTAAAACAAGTAGAACTGTTTTTATCAGGCAAACAAACTGAGTTGATTGCTGAATTAAAGCGACAAATGGAAAAATATGCTCAAAATCAAGAATACGAAAAAGCTGCAAAGTATCGTGACAGCTATTTTGATATTCAACAAACTTTAGAAAAACAAAAAGTCGTAAGCGAAAATACAAATGTAAATCAGGATATAATCGGGTTTGACAACGATAATACAAGAATATGTATTGCTCTTCTTAAGGTTAGGGACGGACGATTGATTGCAAAAGAAGATTTCGAAATACTTTTAAACAATATTCATACAATAAAAGAAGCACTAGCAGGCTTTTTACGGGAATATTACCAGATGTTAGACTCACAAGATATTCCAAAAGAAATTTTACTTCAAGATGAAATCGAAAATGAAGATTTAATAATACTTTCAAAATGGCTCAACTTAAAAAAATCCTCTAAAGTGTCGATTTTAATTCCTAAACTTCAGAAAAAACACGAACTGGTTGAACTTGCCATAAAAAATGCTTCTTATTACCTTGAAACAAAAAAAATTGAAGATTCCGTTAAAATTCAATCCGATTGGAACATAGTAGGAAGCTATATTCAGGAAAAATTATCCTTGGATAAATTCCCGCATAGGGTCGAATGCTATGATATATCACATATTCAGGGGACAAATACAGTTGCAAGTATGGTGGTTTTCATAAACGGCAAAAGTTGCAAATCCGAATATCGCCGCTACAAAATTCATTCAATAAAAAATGGGAAACCGGATGATTTTGCATCAATGCAAGAAGTTATAAAAAGACGGTTTATCAGAATTTTAAAAAATAACGATAACATGCCGGATTTAATCATCGTTGATGGCGGAAAAGGTCAATTATCATCAGCTAAAGAAGTTTTAGATGAATTAGGATTATTCGATCAGCCGATTATTTCACTTGCAAAAAAACTGGAAGAGGTTTTTGTTCCGGAAAAATCAGAGCCTACAATATTTACGGCAAATTCAAATGCACTATTTTTCTTTCAGCAAATAAGGGATGAAGCCCATCGTTTTGCAATAACTTATCACAGAAAATTAAGAGAAAATCAGGCTACAAAGTCAATTCTTGATGAAATACCGGGACTTTCTGTTTCAAAGAAGAAAATATTATTCGAACATTTTGAAAATATAAAAGGAATATTAAACGCCAATCGTGCCGAACTTGAACGAGTTCTCGGAAAAGCAATAGGGTACAAGGTTTTTAAACACTTGCATCAATAAAAAGCTTAATTTTGTTGGGTAAATTTAAATTTACCTAACCTATCAGCTACTGGTACAAATAATCTGTAGAACAGCCATAGCCACTACTTGTAGAGACACAAGTACCTTCATGCGTAGCGGATGATGCATCATGAGGATCACCTGAATAACCAAAAGGTTTTATACTAGTGTGCGTTAAATAGACCCTAAAAATATCTTTTCCTACAGTATTAGGATTTTTAAAACCATTAACATCAATTAAAATATCTCCACATGCATTAGCTGTACATGAAGAATAAGTAACAAATTTTATAAGCATTCCATTATTTAAAATTAATCCTGAACCATTATACGTATCATAGACATGATATATATTATTCACAGAATTTCCATTCAAATAAAACCAATCACCGGTTGAATGCCAACACTCACCAAGTGTATGATTATCGTCACAACTTTTTATGACATTAAAATAAGGCAAATAAGCATCTCTTATACTATTATCATTACCTGTAATTGTGCCAACAAAAGTACCGCCTAAATCAAATACCGCATGCATCGTCGCTTGTGATAAATCAGCATAAACTTTTTTATAGGCTACTTTTAATTCAGCGTCACTTGTTGTTCCAAATAACATAGGAGTAGCTATCGATGCAATTATTCCGATTATTGCAATGACTATTAATGTCTCTGCCAGCGTAAAGCCTTTTTTTCTTAAAATCTCGCCGGTAACGGCACAAAAAACATTTTTGCCATACATGCCGCTACAAATGTTTTTATTAACCTCAGCTCGATTTCGCTTTTCGGATTGTTGAATCTTTTTTAACATAATTACTCCTTTTCATACCTTAATTCATAAATATATTTGCATTTTCATAAATAAAATAGCTATAAATCATGGTATATCATGATTTTCATGATTTGTAAAGCTATATTCCATGTCAGTAATGGGTTACGGGCTTTTTTTAATTAAATTGCCGTATCCCATGTGGCTCATGCGTTTTCACAAATTAAATCCCTGAAAACATGATGAATACATGGTTTGCATGATTTAAACTCTTGATATTCTTTTACATCAAGAGTTTAAATGGTATTTATATTAAAACTATAAGACTTTTTTGAATCTTAAATATTAGCTACATCTAGAAAAACCACAGTTTTTGCAAATAACACAGCCTTCGCCAAATTCAAGCATATTACCGCACTCAGGACAATCAGGACATAATCCCAAATCTGCTTTTGAAGTAGCTTCACCGGATATTTCGACAGATTTTTGCGATTCTAAATTTAAAGATTTGCTTGATGTAATTTCATTGATTCTTGGAATATTTCTTTCCAAAACTTTGCTGATAGCATCAGAGCATGAAAGGACTACACCGCCTTTTCCAAGTGCAGGCGCCGGACATCTGATTCCTTTTAACTGTTTAATAATTGATTCTATCTCAACTCTTGCTCTTAGTGCTAAAGAAATCATTCTTCCGGTTGCTTCAGCCTGACTGGTTGCACACCCGCCAGATTTACCCATTCTGGCAAATACTTCACAAGGTCCTTCATCATCACAATTAATAGTCACATACAATGTGCCGCACCCTGTTTCTATTTCATCAGTTAATCCAAAAGTAACACCTTGTCTTTTTCTTGGTTTTAAGTGACCTTCTGAAATTTGCTCAGTTTCTTGTTTTTTATCCAAATTCATCGGCTGAAATACACGGCTGTTGTTTCTATAAACAGTAGTTCCTTTTAAGCCCGATTGATAAGCTAACATATAGGTTTTAGCGATATCTTCCCTTGTTGCATGTTCCTCAAAATTTACGGTTTTCGATACTGCATTATCCGTATGAAGCTGGAAAGCTCCCTGCATCTTAACATGCCATTCAGGTGAAACATCATGAGCTGTTACATATACTGTTTGAATATCATCGGGAACACCCTCAACATTATGAACAGTACCTTTTTGAATAATTTTTTTCATCAATTCTTCAGAATAAAACCCTCTTTGCTCAGCAACACCCTTAAATACAGGATCTACTTCGATTAATTCTGTTCCATCCATAATATTTCTTATAAAAGCCAGAGAAAACAACGGCTCTACGCCACCTGAAGCACCTGCTATCATACTTATTGTGCCTGTAGGAGCTATACAAGTAGTTGTAGCATTGCGAATACCATATTCCTTAATTCTTAAATCAAGTTTTTTCCAATCTTCATCAGTAATGATACCGGCAGATTTTCCTTTATATTTATTAAACAAAGGATTTTCTTTTTCATAAATACTTCCTTCAAAATTAGGAAATTTGCCTCTTTCTTCGGCTAATTCAATTGACTTTTCTTTTGAGCAAAAATCAATAAATTCCATAATTTGATAAGCTAATTTTGTTCCTTCTTCTGTATTATAAGGAATATTCATTTTCATGAGCATATTTGCCCAACCCATTACGCCAAGACCAATTTTACGATTACCTGCTACCATATCGGCAATTTGAGGCAACGGATAATTATTAACTTCGATAACATTATCCAAGAAATGGATTGCAAGTTTAGTTGCTTTTTTTAACCTATCCCAATCAACTTGAATATTTCCCTCATTATCGCAAAGCATCATTTCATTAAGATTGACAGAACCTAAATTACAAGCCTCATAAGGCAATAAAGGCACTTCTCCGCAAGGATTTGTCGATTCTATTTTGCCTATTTGAGGAGTCGGATTATCTGCATTTAACGCATCTAAAAATACAATGCCGGGTTCACCGTTTTTCCATGCATGATTTACTATCAGGTCAAAAACTTCCCTGGCTTCAAGCCGGTTTACAACTTCACCTGATTTTGGATGAATTAAATCATATTTTTTGCCTTTTTCAACAGCTTCCATAAATTTATTTGTAATCCCGACAGAAATATTGAAGTTATTTAGTTTATCCCCTTCAAATTTTGCGTTGATAAATTCTAAAATATCCGGGTGGTCTACTCTTAGAATACCCATATTAGCACCACGTCTTGTACCACCTTGTTTTACAGATTCTGTTGCGGCGTTAAATACTTCTATAAAAGAAATCGGTCCTGATGAAACACCCATTGTTGATCTTACAACGTCATTCTTAGGTCTTAAATTTGAAAACGAAAATCCTGTACCTCCTCCGCTTTTATGAATAAGAGCAGTATTTTTTAAAGTTTCAAATATTCCCTCCAAAGAATCCTCGACCGGAAGAACAAAACAAGCCGAAAGCTGTCCTAATTCTCTTCCTGCATTCATAAGTGTCGGGCTGTTTGGCATGAACTCAAAATCAGTCATTAATTTATAAAAATCTTGAGAAAGAGAATCTATATATGTTTTATCTTTACCAAATTTTTTATCTGCTTCGGCAATTGTTGAAGCAACTCTCCAAAACATCTCTGACGGCATTTCAATAGAATTGCCGTTTTTATCCTTTTTTAAATATCTTTTTTCCAAAACCGTAATTGCATTTTGCGTCAAATTTAAAGGTTCTTTTAGATCCACAACCACTTTCAACTCCCTTTCTTCTCTTATCTTAAAATAACTGGTTTGTTTATTGTACAACCATTCAGCATGCTTTAACATTAAATGTTTATTATTTTAAACTTATTTGAAGTTTTTTTACAATTTTGTCAAAACATGCAAAACCCATGTGCGGCATGGCTTTGCATGTTTTTATAAAAATTGTTAAGCACTTCATAAATATATCTGTTAAAAAGTTTTAAACACATGCAATTGCCCATGATAACTAGATTTAAGCATGATGAAATATCAAATTGCCATGATTCAATGTAAACAGATAATAGCCCTTTTTGAAAAATACATGTATTATGTTAAATACAGGCACGGGGATTTTTTAAGGAACAATAAATGACTGCACAGTTAAATATAGTTAATAAAAATACGGCAAACGTTTTCGATTTAACCGCTGAAATTATGCTAAAAGAGGCTCAAGATAAATATACAAAAAACAATGATTATCAATATGCCTTAAATAATATTGATAAAATTTTAATGTCAAACCCCACAAATGATAGAGCTTTGCTGCTAAAAGGAGATATTTTATTATCATTTGGATGCAAAACAGAGGCAATAAAACATTATCAGAAAGCTATTACAGTAAATCCCATATGTGCCAAAGCATATAGTTCTGTTGCTTCTATTCTTGACATGTTTGGAAACAGCTTAGAAGCCTACCAATATTGCTTGGAAGCCTTTAAATATGCTGATAAAAAAGATTATGAATTTTTAGTTTCTTTATACGATCAAAAAATTGCAATTTTAATGGAAATTAAAAATTATAGGGAAATCAGAAAAACTTTAAGAGAAGCTGCCAAAAATTTATCCCGAGAAGATAGTGAATATTTGCTATCTTGTTATCAAACAACACCTCAAAAAATTCCTGAAAAAACAAATCTTTAATTAAGAGC
>JAQUYY010000077.1 GCA_028691575.1 Candidatus Gastranaerophilales bacterium | reverse complement strand
ACCTGTTTTTATCTCTGACTAAAGATTATCATATTAAAATTAAAAACCTCTTAAACCGTGTCAATAACGATATTTGCTCCTCTTTTGACTGGGGGTTTCTTAATAAAATGACCTCCGTTACTGTTGAATCAGGTTTAATTGAACATAATATGCCGATTAACGGTAAAATTAAAGCTGTATTTATTGATAATGTTGAATATTTCTTTAACCACGATTTTGAATCCTTCTATAACTCGTCTTTTCGCCCATATTCATACTCTATTTTCGATAATAAGCTCCTTTTGCCTTCATTTGATGAGGCTAAATCCGCTAATATCTTTTATTTCACAAATCAATACGCCCTCGATGAAAATAATAGCTCTATTTCTGCTATGTCAAATGAAACAGATTCTTCAATCATCCCAGCCCCCTTTGATTGCAACCTTTTAGTATATGGTTCTTGCGTTCAATTTAAGGCTATGCCTGAAAGTCCTAAGTATAAACACTGGTATGCCGAATATATCAAGGCTCTTAAAAATTTGAAGTCTCAATTTAACCAGTCCTCCGACAATTTCCCCAAAATTAGTTTTTAAGGGAGAATTAAAAATGGATTCTTATTTGTCTCTGGCTCCGGCTATTGTCGCCATTCTCCTCTTTATTTTTCAGCTTCGCCTCTTCGTTACCCCCGAAATTCTCGAAAAAAAACACCGCCAAATTCTCGATGATGCTGAAAAAAAATTCGCTACTTTACATATGCTCAATTCCCTTAAAGACCGCTTCGATGATATGAAAGTTAAAATCGACAAAATTTATGACGTTTTGATTAAATAAACTTTGCTTGTTTTTTAAAAGCCGGCTTGTTAAAATCTGCACCGCCTCTTGTTAACAGCCATTTTTTGATTTTAACCGGACTGGCTCTTAAAAATAAAAAGAAGTTCGGCTTTTTACCAAACTTCTTCCTTTATTTATTTACCAGGCACAAAATAGACGATTGCTTTAATAATAAAGAATTATAGCCCTCTTACATTGTAATATATGAACGGTACGGCTTCTATAAAAAATAAAACTACAAATATTATTAAATATAAATGCCCTAACAACTTTTGAATGTCTGAAAATAAGTAATTGCCTTTCTTTTCACCTTTCCATTTGTTGATTGCCGCCATTTCGTCTTCCTGAATTTTAATGGGAAGCATTTCTTCCATTTTTTGAGCCATATCGCTTAATTTAATTTTTATCAAAACGTTGTATGCGTCTACATTCGCTGTATACAGGATTGACATTAATATTCCTATCGTTGATAAAAACAAATTTGCACTCATATGAAACGGAAATGCTACATTTTTAAACGCAAATGTCATTCCCAGCACTACCGTAAGCATTAATATAAAAAATTTATTTGTTGAAAAATTGCGGTCTGTAAATTTTTCTTTCATCTCAAGATAAATTTTATATTGCTCCACCATTATGCTTTTTTCTTCCATATCTTCCTCCAATACAGTATAGTTTATTTTACCTGTCCATTTTAGCATACTTTTTGAAATTTGAAAATACTTTTTATTTTTTATGTACTCTTTTGAAAAAATTTCTATTGAAAAAAATATTAATTCTTCCTACATAAATCAGGTAATCGCCTTATTTAAGAATCATCACAATTCTTTAATTGACGATTACTATTTTTGTAAAGAAATTTCACTTGAAAATGAACTCATCGCCTTTATTGAAAAGACTTTCCCCCATTTTTACTTAATCTTTTTAATTGAAAATAATCAGAAAATCTTTATCGGCTTTGTTTATCTTTACAATTGGCGTGGAAATAATAATTACATTCATTCTTGCACTTTAACTACCTGCTTTGATAAAAAATACTGGGGGAAACACCCTGTACTCGCCGGCAAAACCTTTATTAAAAGCCTCTTCGATAATTATAAGCTTGAAAAAATTAAGGCTGAAGTCTTTTGCCACAATTTTAAAGTGATTTCTCTTTTAAAAAAAATGAACTTTGAAAAAGAAGCTACTTTGAAAAACGAAACCTTTAAAAACGGCTCTATGATTGATATTGACGTTTATTCGGTTTTTAATTTTTGATTTTTTTTCGGTGGGTTAGAAAACCCACCTTACTTATTACTGATTTTGAGGTGCGCATTGCTCACCCTACTTTCTTTCTACCTTCTAGACTTTTTTATATGCTTAGTTTTTCTTACCATTTCTTTCTTGTTCTTACAGGCTTTTTAAATAATTTACCTACTTTTTATAAAGGAAATTTTTTATGGATATTATTGTTTCTAACGAAAATCAAAACTCAATTACTACCGCTCAAAAAGACTTTTTAGCCACTCATATTAAAGCCTGCTACACCAAATGGGACGACGATAGGGCGTTGCAACTCAGTGATATTAAATTTATCCGCAACTGCATTTATAATAACAGCTTTAATTACTCTAAAGACTGGCATTCGGCTATATCTCTGCCCGATATATACGAACTCGCCAACACTTTTAAGGCTCATATCTGGGAAAATATTATTTCTTCCCCTGAAACCATGTTTGATGTTACAGGCAAAACCCCCGAATGTATTGAGTTTGCTCCCGTTCAAAAAGCCATGCTTTCTAACGCTTTTAGCGAAATGAAAATTAACGATGAGCTTGAAAATGCTATTAATAATTTGACTGAAACCGGCGAAGCTATACTTTTTGTCGGCTGGCAAACTGAGTTTAAATCTCGCAGAAAGTACGTTAAACCTTCCGATAATACCTCTAAGCCTTGCTTTCAAACTGATTCCGTTGTTACTTATGACGGTGTTAAAGTTAAATCAATTAATACAGAAAATTTCGTTTTCGATAAATCTAAAAAACATAATTGGCAATCTTGCCCGAAAATCTTTAAAACTGACCTTACTTTAGAAGAAGTGACTTCAAATAAGTCTTTTACGCTTACTCCTCAAACTAAACACAACCTCCTAAGTAAGTTCTCCCCTGATGTCACCCCTAATTCCAAGGAAAAATTTATTGAAATCCTTGAATACTGGGGTGATATCACTTTTCCTAACGGCAAAACCCTTAAAAATCAATTGATTACCGTTGCTGACGGATTGCATATAATTAGGCTCGAAAATAATCCTTACGTTATTAATCCGTTTATTTTAGCCTCTCTAATTGAAGATCCGGCTTCAAAAAGAGGTATTTCCCCTCTTAGAGTAGCCGGCGTATTAAATAAAATTTCATCCGATATCCTGAACCGCCAATTAGATGCCTTGTCGTTAATTACAAATCCGCCGTATTTGGCTCCAAAAGGTGCTTTTAGCTCAAATCAAGATGTCTGCCCAGGCAAAATTATTGAATATGATTCTTCATTATTGCCTCAATCTCCTGTGCCTCTTAAGTTTGACTCCGCTCTGCAAGGTTGGGAATTTATTTCCTTCTTTAAACAGTCAATTGAAGCTTCAACCGGCATTTTTAAAAATATGGCGGGTCAACAAGACGGCTCAAACCGCACAGCAACCGAAATTAACCACACCATCGGCGGGCAGTCCGTCCGGCTTAACATGACCATCGATTCCATTTATAGAAAACTTATAATTCCCCTCGTTGAAAGCGTTGCAGACCTGCTTGCCAACTTTAAGTTCGGCTCTGAAAATGTCCCTATTTATTCTAACGGCAAAATTGAGTTTATTCACGCTGATGATTCCATACGACAAGGCGATTACAAGTATATCTACGGCGATAAGTCCTCGGCTCAAGAGAAAAAACTGCGCTTTAAAGAGCTTTATGAAGTTATTGCAGGGTTTGCAAAAATTTCAAATATCGAAAACTCTATTAATTGGCAAGAATGCTTTAAATATGCCCTCGCCCAATACGGTATCCAAAACCCTGAAATGTTCATTAATACCGATGTACAAGAAAATATCCCCGCCAAATTAACCGCAAATTTTAATAAATAATTTACACTGATAATTTTTAAAAAGGAGTTTTTATTATGGGAAAAACCGCAGAAGCACCTACACCCCCTTCTCTACCTGATTTTGCCGATTCGTACATCAAAATCGGCAACAATACAATAGCTTCAACTTATACTGATGATGACGGAAACGTTATATCGCAGTATTATCAAACACCTGAAGAATCTGAAACCTATTCAAACATTAATGACTTGATAAATGAATACCTGCCGTCTTTAAATACCCTTTCTGACAAGTATTACGACAATAAAGAGCTGACTCTGCAAGCCGTTAAAGATCAGTCCGTTGAAAATTTGAACGAAATTTATACCCCGATTATTAACGAGCTTAAAACCGATATAGCATCAAGGTTTGGCTCTTTGACTAACTCTTCCTTCCTCGATGAACTCTCAACAATCGAAGATGCCAGAGCCAATAATGTTCAAGAACTCAATGCTGACTTGATTTTACTTTCAAATGAATTGGATGATGCCCAATTACAAAGAAATTACAGCTTTTTGAATCTTTTAAATACTATGAAATCAGATACCATAACTGATGCGCTTAACTCAAGCACCATTTCAGCAGGTGTTTCGGATTTAATTAATAACTTTAATCTGAATAATTATAGCAACGATTACTCTTATTTCACTGAATTAGCAGATTATATTGAACATAAGGACGATGATAGCTGGCTTCCGGCTTATCTGCAATAATATTATGAATAATAAATTGTTTGAATCCGCTCTCTCTTTTGTTCTGAAATGCGAGGGCGGATACGCCGACATACCGGACGATAAAGGCGGTCCTACCAATAAGGGAATTTGTCAAAAAACATACGATTCCTATAATTTATCAAAAAAAATTCCCGCCAAACATGTTAAAAATATTACCGACAAGGAAATTCGGGATATTTACTATAATAACTACTGGAAAGACTGCAACTGCGATGATATGCACCCTGTTTTTGCCATCTTGGTCTTTGATACCGCCGTTAATATGGGAAAATTACGAGCCTTTGAGTTCCTAAATGCCGCTAAATGGCAAAATTCCGATAAGTTTTTGCTTGCCAGAATTAAAAAATATGTCGCTTTCGCTAAAAAACCGTCTCAACGAAAATTCCTTCTGGGATGGCTTAACCGTGTTTTTGACTTGATTGACTTTGTGAACGGAACTTATTTAAATGACTAAAATATCTAATCTTCAATCTAAATTCGTTGATGAATATATAATCGACTTAAACCCCGTAAACGCAGCTATTAGAGCCGGCTATTCAAAAGATTATGCGCATGCTCAGGCTCATAAGCTTTTGTTAAATAAAAATATTAAGCTCAATATTGCCGGCAAAATTAATCAAAATGCTCAAAATCTTATTTTTACAAAAGGATTCTTTGCTTTTATGCTCCTGAAAATACTCGATTACTCCTCTTCATTAGACGAAATATCAGATAAAAATGGCAATGCTACAGGTGAATTTAAAATGAAAGATATATCCGCTGCCCTTAAATCCCTTGATTGCCTTTCGAAAATCTGCGATAATACTTCCCCTAAATCCCATTCTTTCAATGCCATTGAAGTTGAAAACCTCGATATAAGCTTAATATAGCTTAAAAATTGTCTTGTTAAAGTATTCTCTTGTTCCACCAGGGTTTATTATTGTATTTTTCAATCTCTTCTTTTAATTTAGCGTTTTCTTTTATTAAATCTTCGTTTTTTGCCCTTAATTGCTTGTTTTGAGCCTCTATTCGCAAATATTCGTTTTGATTTTTGTTTTCTAAATTTTCTAATAAATAAACTTGCTTCTCTGCGTTTATTATTCTGTCTACATATTGCTGAACTGTGTTAGACTGTTTTTGCACCGTTTCACTTAAATTTATTACTTGTTCTATTAATTTTTCTGAATTTACAACGCTTTTGGGCAATTCATCATATGTATCAATATTCGGTGTTTTGTTAAGAAATGTGTCATGAATGTTTGATGACACAGTGTTTTTTTGTTTTATTACGCCGACTTCATGCTTGAGCGCCTCTAATTCCTCTGAAGACAAGACTATTAGTTTTAATTTTCGCCCGTTGATATACTCATGAACTGTGTTGAAACTGTACTTCGATATTTTTCGATTAATCGCTGTTCGTGTTATGCCTAAAATTTCCACTAACTCATTAATTTGGTATTTGTGTGACACTGTGTTGAACCTCGTGTTAATTGTGTTATAACTCTGCTACGAACACTCTTGACATATTTTAACACAGGGATTATATTTATGCATGTGTTTTGTATGGGGATTTGTATTCGGTATCCCTCTAGTTCTTGTACCGTTTGTTTTATAGCCCCTACATATTACTTAACAGTTTAGGAGGTTTCTCATTTTTTGTAAGCTCTTTTTTAACGGCTATAAGGTTTTATTGCTTAGAACATGTCCGGTTAAAATCTAATGGCAATGCTACTAGCTCTGTACGGGCAAAGTTTAAGGACTATGATATTAGGTTTAAAACGGTTACAAGCAAAGTTTAACGGCTATAAGGTTTTATTGCTTAAAACCCGCCCGGTTAAAATCTAATAACTAATGCTATTAGCTCTGTACGGACAGAAGTTTAAGGACTGTGATGTTAGGTTTAAAACGGTTACGGTCAAAATTTGGGGCAAGTTTCAACAAGACAGGTTTTTAATGTCTTTTAAATATAAGGTTTTTAGGATTTTAAATAACAAAAACCGGAATATGATTTATATTCCGGGAAAATTTAAAAAAGGATTTACATTAGGACTACATTATAGCATGTCAGAAAATTATTGCAAGTGTTTTTATTTTATTTTTAATTGGTTTTTACATAAAAAGGGGAGTGACGAATGTGTACTCAGTTTACATCTAAATCCGCAGAAAATTTTACAAGCTTTGATTTAAATAAGGCGGTGACTTTTTCTAAAATATTTTCTAAAATTAAGCTGTCGGCTTCTTCCAAGCTCACTTTAAGAGCTTTAATCGACTGCTGGAATCCTAAAAAAGGATTCGTTTTCCCTTCTCAAAATTTTTTAGCACAAGTAACAGGGCTTACGGATAGGTCTATTCGCTCTTCTGTCGCACAATTAAAAGATGAGGGCTTGATTTTAACCGCTAAAACAAGGTCCGGGCTTAATTATAGGTTTACTCAAAAATTTTTTGAACAGGTAAATTCTTCCTGTAATGGCGGAAAGTTATTCCTGTCTCATGCGGAAAATTCTTCCTGTTCATGTAAAGAACAAATAAATAACAAAAAAAATAACAGTTTTAATTTTTCTAAAAATTCGAACGGAAATGACTTAAATTCACTATCTACAACAACGACAGCGTTTAATAAAAAATCGGCAGTAAATAATTTTTCGAATTATCAAGCTAATTTTATTCCCCCTCAGCTTAAAGGTCCGTCATATTTGCCGTATAAAAAACCGCTTTTAGAACAAAAAAAATCGCCATTGGACGATTTTAATACCGCTAAAATTTGGCTTGAAAATCTTTCCGGGCAGGCGTTGACTCAGGATTTTATTAAATCAAGGGTCATAAATGTCCTCGAAAAATGGAATAAGGACGGTTTTGTACTCCAAAATCCCTATGAAAAATTAAATTCTTCCGTTTAAAAAAATAAGCACAACGCTATTTTTTATCGGCTTAATGATAATGATTTTTTCACGCTATTAAAGACTTTTAGCAATTAGTCCGTCCGGTTAAAATTTAATAATTAATAGCAGCTGTACGGGCGAAGTTTAAGGACTGTGATGTTGAGTTCAAAACGGCTCCGCTCAAGAGTTCGGCAGGTTTTGACAAGACAGCTTTTAAAATAACGAACAAAATTAATATTGGATAACAGCGTTTTTTATATGTTATACCTTATTTCTAATGTAATAATTTTTGTGCATTACTTTTATTGCAATAGTTTTGGCGAATTTACAACACTTTTAAAACATTGTATTATTGATTTTGATGATAAGGTTCACGCCCCAGATGGTCTCTCCGTTTTCATCCTTTATATAAGGTTTTATACCTGTTTTTATCTATACTGCTGTTTGAGAGGTTGGTTTATGAGTTTTGTTCACTGCTGCGGCGGCTTGCATAAAGCTGTCGACTATATTTTAATACCTAAAGAAGGATATATATATTCTAAGCTCTGTGTTCTCGA
>JAQUYY010000076.1 GCA_028691575.1 Candidatus Gastranaerophilales bacterium | reverse complement strand
TACCGTTGCTCTAATTACCTTTACAGTTATTTATATTATCAAATATATAAATAAATCCAAAGATTTTGAATATACTTACAAGTTAGCAACTACCGATGGTTTGACGAATTTGTATAATCACAGGTATTTCCAGGAGCATATGACAAATTCTATCGAAACTTGCAAAAGATATGATTCTCATTTTTCATTACTGTTAATTGATATTGACTTTTTTAAAAAATTCAATGATACATACGGACACCAGGCAGGAGATGCTGTATTAAAGCAAGTTGCAGGTCTTTTGAAAAAAACTGTCCGAAATTCCGATCTGGTTGCAAGATATGGCGGGGAAGAAATGGCGATAGTACTTAGCAATACCGATTTAGAAGAAGCATTGACCACAGCTGATAAAGTTTGCAGAGCTGTTGCGGATAAACCTTTTAAATTATCGGAGCAAGTAACAGTTAATGTTACAATAAGTTTGGGAGTTGCTACTTATCCTCAGCATGGCTATGCTCCTCAATTACTCATTGAATTTGCTGATCAAGGTTTATATCGGGCTAAAGAAAACGGCAGAAATCAGGTCGGTTCGATTTTAAAGACCGAAGAAAAAAAGGCGAAAAAATAAATGCAATTTGATGTAGTTACGTTATTTCCTGAAATCATTGAAAATTACTGCAATAGCAGTATTATTGGTCGTGCCAATAAACTGGATATCATTAATGTAAATACAATAAACCCCAGAGATTTTTCCAAAAATAAGCACAAAAGAGTAGATGATACGCCTTATGGCGGTGGCGCAGGCATGGTTCTCATGTGTGAGCCTGTTTTTGATGCCGTAAATTCAATAAAAGAGCAGAAAAATTCTGCCAGAATTCTGTTGACTCCTCAAGGAAAGCCGTTTTCTCAAGAAATGGCTATAGAATTGAGCAAGAAAAATCAAATCATACTTATTTGCGGACATTACGAAGGCTTTGACGAGCGAATAAGACAAAATATCAATGCTCAAGAGGTTTCTATCGGTGATTTTGTCTTAACGGGCGGAGAATTGCCTGCATTATGTCTTATTGATGCCGTTTCAAGAAACGTAGAAGGTGCATTGGGCAAAATTGAATCGGCACATGAAGATACTTTTTCAGACGGATTTATTGAATATCCACAATATACCAAGCCCTATGATTTTGAAGGATATAAAGTTCCCGATGTTTTATTGTCGGGGCATCATCAGGAAATTAAAAAATGGCGAAGAGAACAGCAGTTATTAAGAACATTAGAAAAACGTCCTGATTTACTGGAAAAAGTAAAATTAACAAAAGAAGATAAATTATTTTTAGATAAACATATTAAACAAAAGTAAATATTATTGACTTGCTCATAAAGTATCTTTAAAATAGAATATAAATAAAAAGAATTAAGGGAAAAAGAATATGTTCATGGATATAAAAACAGTTTTAGCATTTGAAACAATAAAATTAAAAATAAAAAAAGAAATGGAAAAGAAATTCGGATTAAAAAGCGAGATGAACATAATTCAAAAAACAGGATTCACATTAGCAGAAGCGGATTGCGAGCAGAGGCTGAAACTTGCAGGTTCGGGGCGTGACCCGAAGCAGGCAAGTGTAACGCCGTTTAACGCGAGCAACCAAGAAAAGCGAAAAGCATTTACTTTAGCCGAAACCCTAATAGTCATTGCAATAATCGGAATAATTGCCTCCATCGTAACACCGATGTTATTTGGCACGACAAGCGATGCCGAATTAAAAGCAGCATGGAAAAAACAATATTCTGACCTGTCACAGGCAACAATGATGATTGTAGCTGATAACGGCGGAACTTTAGCAGGAGCTTTCCCCGGGGATGCTCTAGGAAGTGAAGATTTAAAAAATGCTTTTGCTGCAAAATTAAATATAATAAAAGATTGTTCAGGAACATCGGAATTTGGAGGAACAGGATCTGGAGGAAGCGCAGAAGGTTGTTGGCATACCAGCAGTAATTGGCAGTATTTAAGCGGTACAACTATAGGAACTCAACATGATCCCGGATTAATTTTAAATAATGGCATTTTAATAAGATTTGGTATTCAAAACTCAACTTGCAACCTAGATACAAGTTATGCAGGTGGAGATTATACAAAATGTGGATATATACAAATAGATGTAAATGGATTTAAAAAACCAAATAAACTGGGAAAAGATATATTTGATATAACTATAGTATCAAATGCATTAATACCAACAGGAGCAAGAGGTTTTTATGACCCATTAGAAACTTGCATAGAAGGTTCAACAGAATCAACGAATAGAGGTAATGGCTGTTCGGCAAAATACTTGTACGAGTAAGAAGTTGGTAGGGTGGGTTCCCAAACCCACCAAAAATAAGCAGTATCGTAAGCAGGTTGTTAACCCAAAGAAAATCTGAATAAATTTAATATTTTTCCAACTTACCAAGTGTTTTTAGGTATTCTTCATTATTCTTAATTGTGTTTTCACTTGCTAAAATCGAAGTAACGGACGGTTTTCACAAATAAATTTTGGCGGCATTTTGTACATCTTGTATTGTTAAATTTTCAACTGCATTTAAAAATTCTTCGTTATATTTTGAACCATAAAAAGAGTTGTAGCCTCCTGATAGCATATTGTTTCTTGCAAGAGTTGATTCTGAACCGAAAATCATTCTGCTTTTCAGTGCTAATTTTGCAGATTCAAGTTCTTCCTGTTCTACCGGCTCATTTTTAATTTTTTCAATATGGTTTTTAAATCCATTTAATGATTTTTGAAGATTATCAAAATGTTCGTGATTATTTTTATTATCTTCCGTTGTTGTTTTTATTTCAAGAGTAATTTCACCACTTCTGCCGTTTGAAGAATAATCAGAAGAAACCACATAAGCAAGTTTTTGTTTTTCTCTTAAATCCATAAATAAACGAGAATGACTGCTGCCGCCTAAAATTTGATTTAAAACATTTAAAGCAGCTCTGTCTTTTACATTTCCGCTTTCATTTATTTTAAACATCTGAATAATATGAGCCTGATTGCGGTTATCTGACTGAGCAATAACTGTATTTTCACTCATTTCACTTGTTTGTATGGGTTCAAGTGGATTAAAAGTCTTGTTTGCAAGTGGAGAAAGACTTAACTCATTTGTAATTCCTTCAAAAAGCATTGGCGTTGATGATACAGGAGCTGTTATAACTGCTTTTGTCTGTCCTTGAGTTATTATTTTATTATAAAATTCCGTAATATCTTTTAATTGAATATCATCAATTTCTTCAAGAATTTTTCTTGGAGTGTTGCCAAAAGGATGATTGGGATAAAGTTTTTCTACTGCCCTATTATAGGGGCTTTTTGATGCATCTAAGCAAACAAGTTTTAATTCTTTTTTGGCTTTTGTTAATTTTTCCTCAGTAAAATCAGGATTATAGAGAATTTCTTTTGCCATTTTTAGCGATAATAAAGCGTTTTCACTATTGCTATCGGTTTCGACCATCATTGAATAAGGTGTTACTTCAAGCCCATTTCTAATATTATTAATATCAAAAATTTCTTCTATCTGATCTTTTGTGTAATTTTTTGTTCCTTCATCCATTAGCATAGAAGTCAATTGAACAACCCCTGCTTTAGTATGGGGAATTTGATTAGAAGCTATTTCGAGATTTGCGCATGATCTTTGTGAATAATGATTATCATTTATAACCATTCTGGCGTTATTTTGAAGATTATATTCATTAACATCATTTTTTATAAAATCATTACTTTTAAAATTAACGGCATTACTGCTGCCAAAAGAAATCGCATCATTATTTTTCGGGTGCGAAACAACAATTGAAGTTTTATTTAAATCAATATACTGTTTGGCAAAATTTTGAATATCATCAGCAGTTATACTTTCAATGATATTTAAAGCATTTGAATACCCTTCAATCGTTCCGTTGCCCATAATTGATTGTCCGATTGAATTGCTTATTCCCATTGAAGATTCACTAACATTTGATAATGTATCTTTCAATTTATTTTTTATTATCAAAATATCTTTATCTTCAAGCGGTTTTAGCGAAATACCATGTAACGTTGCATATATTTGCTTTAAACCCTCTTCTTCATCTCCTTTTTTAAAAGTTGACTGAACAATAATAGCTTTTCTGTCAGTAAGTTTTGGACCTACAATTTCTTTATAAACTGTTGGCTCTGTATCAAATTTTTTCATTGATTTAACAAGTTTTGCATTTTCATATCCGCAAAGCGCAATATTCAGAGCTTCTGTTAAAAGATTTTCTCTTACATTAAAATTTTGAGGTCCTGCAAAAGCCAATGAGACCAACGGAGATTCAAGACCATTAACGGAAATATCTTTCCTTACCGTTGATTGGATAGAATTTGACAAATTTTCAAAATATTTTTGCTCAGAATTTGTTTTTGGCGATCTTTGAGTATTGAATGATTGATTTATCATTCTGATTGTTTCATCAGGATTCACATCTCCAACAATCACTGTTGTCATGTTATCGGGGGTATACCATTTATTGTAATAGTTTACGACATCATCTCTGGTTAAATTCTCGATATTATTAACAGTTCCTCCAATTAAATCTGCACTTTTTGTCTCAATATTAAATAAATTTTTCAATAACAAGTTTGTAGATTTATTATAGGGATTATCTTCCAGCATCTGAATTTCTGATATTACAGGTCCTTTCTCTTTTTCAAGCGATTTATCCAAAAATGAAGGGGATTTTAGCATATCCGCGTGAATATCTAACGCTTTTTTAAAGTCTTTTTTGGAATGAAGAGGAGTTTTAATATAATAGTCAGTACTTAAAAAACCCGTACTTGCATTATATTTGCCCCCCATATCATTTACAATACCAACAAATTCATTTGGTTTCAGGTTTTTAGAGCCGTTAAATAAGTTATGCTCGATAAAATGGCTTATTCCTCTAAAATTATCAGGTTCATTAAAAGATCCGACTTTGCAAAATGTTTGAATTGTTGTCGGTCCTTTTTTCGGCATAATAAAGACATTTTGCCCGTTTGAAAGTTTAAATGCCCTAACGGGAGAATTACAATAAGGCAGTTTGATTGACGGAAATTCGACGAAATTATTGGCATAAATGCTTGAAACAGCATTATTTGTAATTGCCTGAGCAGATTGAGGGTAATTATAAGAAACAGGATAAGAATTTACAGCATAACTTGGAGTATATCCTTGATTTTGCGGTATTAACTGCGGTTTTTGCCCAATATTATTATAATAATTATTATTTACTTCCATAAAATCATTCCAAATCTGCCTTATATAATTAAAATATACAAGGAGTCAATAATTGTTATTTTGTGATATTTTTTTCAAACTTTTTTACAAAACTTTAGAAGAATATTGCAGATTATTTTATTTCAATAAAAATCTTTTCAGAAAGTTTTTTTCCGATAGCAATTTCTTGATGATTTTTTTTCAAAACAATTGCCCCAGGTTTTGCAATACAAGTAACGATTTGACCTTTTGCAAGTCCAAATCTGCAAGAATAACATTGAGTTTGGCTGTCAGCGAAATCTTTTATACAAGCTTTTTGCCCTACTTCTATATTTTTTAATGTTGTTTCCATCATAATCTCTTTTAATAAAACAAAAAATTTAAAAATTTGCTAAATACATTATAATGCAAAAAATCATTACTCCATAATCGGCCAAAGCAAAACTTTTATAAATCGACCAATATACAAAGTGATAAAGCTAAAAATCAAGTCATATAGTATTTGCATGCCTGTAACAACCCAAATCCACCCGAATAAAGAAATAAAAGGCTGTTGTTTTATAAGCAAAACAATACTCATATATATAATTCCAACGATATGAATCCACAAAATCCCTGAAATAGTTGCAAAAAGAAGTTTTTTGAAAGAAAATTTTCCTCTTAAAATTTTACTTGAGAAAAATACACCGAATAAATACCCTAAAATGTAGCCAAAACCCGAATTGGCGACATAAGAAATTCCTCCACCCGATGCAAAAATCGGCAAACCAAATAACCCGGCTATTATATAAATTAAAACGGCAAAAACTCCCATTGATGGTCCGAGTATAGCACCAACCATTAATGTTACAGGGATTTGAGGAATATAATAAAAATATTTTATAAAATCAGAAAACTCTTGCTCTGAGCCAAACAGTTGAAAGAAATTCAAAAATTCCCCCTCAGGCATGGCTAAGTGAAATAACGGAATTCTTGTAAACGTTGACATTGTAATAAACAAAAATGACAAAAAAACTACTAAAATGCTTCCAAAATTCAATTTAGGGTATTTTTCAATTATTTTCGATTTTTTGATTTTTTTTATTATATGCTTAATTTCGATCTTCATTTTTTATCCGCCAACAACATTATAAGTTTTTTTATCAGTAAGCTCTTCTTCTAATTTTTTAAATAAAGTTTTAAACTTTTCTTCCCAAATATTTTCTGTCCACATAATTAATGCATCTTCGTCATTATCTTGATAATATTTTTTTCTTGTCCCTAAACTCTCAAAACCGTATTTTTCATAAAGCCTCTGTGCTGCAGCGTTACCGGCTCTTACTTCCAATGTAAACCATTTCGCATCTTTTTCATATCCCGTTTTTATTAATTTCTGCAAAAGCAACTCTCCTAAAAAATTTTTTCTATAATCAGGATGAACGGCAATTGTTGTAATATGAGCTTCTTTTTCGATAAGCCAAAAACCGCAATAACCAAGAATTCTGGTTGTATCAACTTCTATTAGCGAAAAATAACTGCCGAGCGGATTATTTATTTCATTAGAAAATGCCAATTCTGACCAATGATAAGTGCCAAATGAAGTTCGTTCAATCTGCATTATACCGTTTATGTCATCTTCTTGCATTTTTTGTATTTTTACATCTAACATTTTAAAATCTCAATTACTACAATATGATTATATAATGAAAAATATTAAGAGGATATGGAAAAAATATTTTCTGCTTTCGCTCACAATCCGGCTTTAACACTATAAAAAATAAAATTACTTTTTACTGCAAAATAAAAAGCCCTTTTTGGGGCTTAGTGGAGGGGTTTAATTTTTAATATACTCTGGATAAGTATTTAGGAAAATATCTTTCCCTATGCAAATGATATTAAACTACTAACTAAAGTGGGTAGCAATAGATTATTAAGTTTTTTGAACATACTACCAATTATTCAATACAAAAAATCAACCTTTAAGATGTTTAAACCGGATTTTTATATGATATAAAAGAATTATTGACATTAAAAAAAGGAGTTTAAAATATGGATATTTGGAAAAAATACGCAAAAGTGCTTGTTGAATATTCAACAAATGTTCAAGAGAATGATCTTGTTATTATTCGCTCTGATGCTCAAGCTCAGCCGTTAATTCTGGCAGTTTATGAGGAAGTATTGAAAAAAGGTGCTCATCCTATTTTAAAAATTTCAGTTGACGGCACATCCGAGACATATTTCAAATATGCCAGTGATAAACAGCTTGAATACATAGACCCTATTATTGAATTTGAGTATGATAGAGTTGACAAATTTATTTCAATCGGTGCGCCGTATAATTTAAAAAATCTTACAAGAGTGAATCCTGAAAAACTTGCAAAACGCTCTAAGGCAACAAGACCACTATCTGAAAAATTGCTAAACAGAGCTGCTGAAGGCACTTTAAGCTGGGTAATTTGCGATTATCCTACAAATGCACTTGCTCAAGAAGCAAAAATGTCATTGAGCGAATATCAGGAATTTTTATTAAAATCCTGTCATTTATACCTTGATAATCCTGTTGAAAAATGGAAAGAAATCGGCAGAGAGCAACAAAAACTTGCCGATTATTTAACAAATACTTCTAAATACAGAATAGTGGGGGAAAAAACTGATATAACTTTCTCTACCGTTGGCAGAAAGTGGATAAATTGTTGCGGTTCAAACAATTTCCCGGACGGTGAGATTTTTACTTCACCTGTTGAAGATAGTGCAGAAGGTGAAATTTACTTTGATTTTCCTGCAATTTACAGAGGAAATGAATCTCATAAAATTCATTTAAAACTGGAAAAAGGTAAAGTAGTAAGTGCTACAGCCGAAAAAGGCGAAGAATTTTTCTTAAATATGATAAATCAGGATGAAGGCGCAAGATTTGTCGGAGAAATCGCAATCGGTACAAACGATATGATTCAAGATGTAACGGGAAATATATTGTTTGACGAAAAAA
>JAQUYY010000075.1 GCA_028691575.1 Candidatus Gastranaerophilales bacterium | reverse complement strand
TTTCATTGCCGTCGTATAATTTATGAGAAATTTTTCTTATTTCTTCAGAATTTTCGGGAATATCTGTTGTCAATAAATAAACAGGAGCTGTACCAAAAGTTTCAGGATTAAGTTTTAAAACTTTAACTTTAGCATTTTGTCCGAAAATCTGAACATCAACAGTAATATTGGGATCTGAAAGAAAATCATACTGTTTTTGAGAGTAAGAAATTTTAACCTTTCCATCTTCACCAATTTCCTGATCATAATAACCATATGACCACAACATTGTAACGCCAACCATCGGTAAGTTTAAAGAACCTGCTGACTGCATATGTGTTCCGGCCAAAAAGCCCAATCCGCCCGAATATATCTTAAACGATTGATCTATCGCCATTTCCATTGAAAAATATGCTATTTTTGGTAATGTCATAATTTTATAATACCTTTATTAATCTTCTACCTTCATTTTTAAATGCACAAAATATGTGTAATTATAATATGAATAACATAAACAAGCAAAAACGCAAAAATTTAAATACTCCAATAAGATTATAACATAAGTCATTCTACTCTTTCCAGTTGTAGTTTTACCCTTTCTGTCAATAAAAAAGAGTTTTTTAACAATTTCTTTACATAATATTTTCTTGTTTGTTTCTTCATAAAAGTTTATTGTAAATAAATTATTTATTTTTGGTATACTCTAAGAAAAGGAGTTTTTTCATGAATTTATTAAAAAAAGAACTTTCTTATTTTTGCAATAAAATATATAAAAACGGTTTTTCTCCGGGAACTTCCGGCAATGTAAGCATCAGAAAAAACAATTCTATTTTTATTACATCCTCAGGATTAAGTTTTGAAGAAATTAACGAAAAAAACATTTCAACCATCACTATTAACGGCATTTCTTTAGATAAAGACAATAAGCCGTCAAGTGAAAAATTTATGCATACTCAGATATATGAAATAAGACCCGATATTACGGCGATTATTCACATACATTCGCCAAAAATAGCTGCTTTTGCCACTTCTGATGCCAATATAAATACTCCGATTTTAGCAGAAACGATTATTCATCTGGGCAATATTCCAAAAGCTCCATATGCAATGCCTTCATCCGACGAATTAGCCATAAACGTTGCTAATTGCTGTAAAGAAAATAATGTTGTTTTTATGGCAAATCATGGCGCCGTTGTGCTTGGAAAAACATTAAGAGAAGCCTATTATCAACTAGAAACCCTGCAAGCTGCCTGTGAAACTTTTATATGGGCAAATTTAATCGGAAATGCTCAAAAACTTCCAAAAGAAAAGGTTGATGAATTAATTGAACTTAAAAAGAGGTTAAAACTTTAATCTCTCCTCCAGTTCAAGCCTGTCTAAATGACTTTTTAGCAAATAGCCTATTATCATGGCACTTGTTATTATATCTTTTTCTTCCATATTAATTTTATTTCGTGCTTGTGAAATTAATTTTGCATAATTGTTAATAACCTGTAAAATTTGTGTATCTAGCCTATCTGTCATTATTTCCATAGTTTTTGACGGCTCTTCCAGGCTTTTAAAGAACTCTTTGGCGGACTGTATTTTATCAACCATGTTTTTCCCTCTCTTGTAGAATAAAGCCGGCAAAATTGCTGACTTTAAAAAATATAACAATCCTGAAATAACGACTCAATTCTCTTAACGAATATAGTTAATTGGAGATTATTTGCACAAAACAAAATTTATAAAAACAATCTCTGCATCAATCTTATCTTGTTATCTCAATCTTATCTTGTTATCATTAAGTCAAATACTTTTTTAATATCGTTTAAACAAATATATCCGAGAAGTTTTTTATCCCACAGAAAATCAATAACGGGAATTTCCCGCAAATTAAACTTTATCATTGTTTGATACACTTCTCTAATATCCATACTAGGATAAACACAAATTGAGGATATTTTGTCCGGTTCTTTTAACAAAGATTCTACAAACAGTTCGTTTAAGCGCTCTTCCTGATTATTTTTTTGAGCCAAGATCTTTAAAATGTCTTTTTTTCGTACAATTCCTTTTACGGAAAAATCTTTTTTAACGATGGGAAGAATTTCTACTCTGAATTTTTCCATAGTTTTTAAGGCGATAGATAATGTACTTTTTTCATAAACAAAAATTGGCGACTGCTGCATTAAATCTTTTACAAGGGTGCTTTCTAGTTTCATTAATATATATTCCTATAATAATGTTTTTGGGATTGACCTTGTTAAATTAGATAAAATGGATTATATTTTTTATACATATAATTTATACATAATAAAAATTTTTTTACCATCCTCTCACAAGAGTAGTTTTTAAAATTCTTATCAGACAAACCTGCAAGCTTTTCTTTTTCAAGCTATATCTGGCAAAATTGTTTTCACTAAAAGCATTTTTGTTTGTTAAGAAATATTAATTAATTTTTAAAACATGCATTAAATATACAAAATATAGTAAAATATATCATCAGTTTATTACTTTATGGTTAACTTTGCATGAAAAATACTATTAATAGCCAAAAATCAAATGAAATATCTTTGCTTCTTCAAATAAGCAAAGTTTTTCAACAACCTCTTTTTCATCAAAACCCCGAAATAGAGCTGAATTCAATTTTTTCTCAATACTTTTCAAATTCAAAGTTAAAAATATATATTTATGATGAAAATATTGATGAAATACGGGAATTTAGCAAAGAATGGGTGATTATAGAAAATCAAGACAAATCATTATTTTTGCAAAATATTTATAATTTATTAAAAAACAATAACGAAAAAAGCTTTTATTTAAACGGTAAGCCCATGACCAAATCTTCAAATATCACATGGCAAGAGGATAATACCTTATATTTATCTCTTTGGGATAATGGTTTTCTTTTTGGTTTTATTGAATTAAAATTTGATTCCCTTAGTCGGGAAATTACTGATTATTTTAATGTTTTAAATCTTTGCACTAATTATTTATCGTTAATTATCAACAAAATTCGGCTTGACGAAAAAATGCAAATCAGCATAAATTTTCATCAATCTATGAAAAATATTGCCAAAATCATTGAAAATCAATACGAATTAAATTATATTATCCCTCTAATTGGCGAAATGATTGACAAATTTATTTCCGACCATCTTATTTATATTTTCAAAACAAACGAAAATGGGAAATTTGAGCTTTTGTGGCCAAATTCTTATTCTCCTCAAAAACTTGATATTCACTTAGAAACTATTAAAAAAACAAAGAAATATATTTTATCGGACGATAAGAATGCAGGAGTTTTTCCGCTAATTTCTGAAGGAAAAATTTTTGGCGCAATTGCGGCTTACGGAACAATAAACAAACTTTCTTATAAAAAAATCGAGTATTTAGAGCAATTATCCAATCAGGTTTCAATTACTTTAGAAAAAGCAAGTACTTACGCAGAAACCCTAAAACACGCTACCATGGATGCTTTGACAGGATTAAATAATCGACGGCAATTTGAAAAGCATTTAAAAAACACAACTTCTGCGGCAAAAAGAAAAAAGTTGCCTCTATCTTGCATGATGATTGATATTGATTACTTTAAAAATATTAATGATACTTACGGACATGCTGTTGGTGATATGGCCTTAAAAGATGTTGCAAAAATCATCAAACAACAATTGAGGGATTATGATTTACCTGCAAGATATGGCGGGGAAGAATTTTGTGTCTTATTGCCGGCAACGCCGATTGAAGAGGCAAAAATAGTCGGAGAACGTATAAGAAACGCTGTTGAAAAACAGCCAATAAACCTGGAAAGGCTTGATTTTCAAGACAAAAAAATTATTTCTGTAACAACAAGTATCGGCATAGGCCAATACAGCATGAATGAAGAGCCTGAAATACTTTATGAAAAAGCAGATAAAGCACTTTATAAGGCCAAAGAAAACGGTCGTAATCAAGTGATTTTATTTGATTAATTCAAATTTTTAATAATTTTTGTTTTTAAAAGCATTTTTTGTGTTGAAAATGTTTTTATATAAATAGCGAAAGCGAGCTGAGGCTAATAAAAATATTTAAGGTGGCGTGTACGGCTAAAATATTTTTTGTGCCGTTAATGGCGAGCTTTCAAGACAGGGATTAAATTCCTATTAATTTATATATGAACTTGGGCGGAGAAGTTGGACAACAATATTTTAAAACTTTATCCTCAATATCAAAAACAGGACAGACGACAAAATGCACAGTCTGTTGATGTTGAATGTCGCTCGGGCGTTGATAGAAGAGAAAAATTAAGAATTACCGATGATAAATTAAGCTCTGACATTCAAGAATTTCAAAATACAATTAAAAATAATGAGAAAAAACTGTTAACAGACACTTTCGAGAATACAGTTTCTGAAAACAAAGAATCAACAGAAGTTTTATTTAAAAGTTTAAGCCCTATTGCACCAATTAGACGGGTTTCATCCTTGCCTGATAAACTTGAAAGTCATGATTATTTATCTACATTAGGTTTGAGCAGTTTGGCATTAGTCAATCTCCCGGAAGATTTAAGAGATATTAAAGGAGCTGTAAATCAAATAAAGAGCAAGATTGATAAAAACTTTATCTATGACCCTCTTTATAACAGAAAAACTCACCAGCATTCGTTCTCATTTTTCAGAGGCACTATGCTTGATAAACCCCTATTTAATCAACAGAAAAAAGGAAATATATTCGCTGAAAAATTATATAATTTAGATAATACAATTTATGATACTAAATTTGGCGAAAAAATTAAAAATTTCTTTCAAATAGAGATTCTGGACGAAAAAATGGTTAATAAAATTGAAGATGCATCAGGGTTAAAAGCTAATGCCTATGAATTTACTGCTAAAAAATTTGGCGGAGAATTAACGGCTCGAGCGATGAAAAGAATTCCATTATTAAGTGTTATCGCTCTTGGGATTTTAGAATTGCCTAAAATATTTAAATCTGCAAAAAATGGTAATGATGCTATTGAAAAAACAAAAGAAGTGGGCAAACAAACTGCAAAATCAGGGATAAACGTTACTTCTATTCTTACAGGAATTGGCTATGGTGGTGCAATAGGGGCAAAACATGGCGGAGCTATTGGCTCATTAATTGGAATGGGGACAGGTGCTGTTCTAGGAAGTGAAATCTCTGAAAAATTACAAAATACTATTTCTTGACCTTAGGGAGTTCTACTTTCCAAAACTCTGCTGCTTGTTCTATAAAACCCGTACCACCAGATTTTTTGTCAGTTACAATTTGGTATAACTCTTTAAGAGCATTAACATTTTCATCATTTTTTTTAATTATCTCTCCCATTATTTTACGGGCAACACCTTCTATTTTTCTATGATTATTAGCAATTTTAGTCGGATCAAAATCCGCCGCAGCAATAATTTTATTAGGAATAGTTGGTGTAGAATTGCTCAAAACTTTTTTGCCCCACTTGCTCAATAGCGATGTTGATTTAAAACTTATTGGAGTAAAATTTACTTGCATAGACTGCTCCTTTTTTATCAATTAATTATTTATATAAAATTTAAACATAAAAAAAATTGCTCTTATTGTAAAATTTTTAAAAAGGGTTATTTATTCTTTAAAAGTGGATAATTAATTATTTTTTCAAATTCACTTAAAAATTCAGCTGGAGTTTGGTTAAATCCTTTTGCTATTTTTACAAGATTTTCCAAACTTATTCTTCTTTTCTTATTTTCATATCTACTCAAAGTAGCTGGCTCTAAATCATTTTCAAAACAAAATTCATTAAGAGAAAGTCCTATTTTTTCTCTTTTTTGCTTGATATATGAAGAAATCTTTTCATGGTATTGCATAATGGTAATTATCAATTATAATTTTAAATATGTCATTACCAATTGGCAAAAAGAGCATACTAAATAAGGACATTTTATAAAAAATGAAAAAAACTATATACATCGATTTTGATGGAGTACTAAACACTTATCAGGGCTGGCAAGGCGATAAAGAATTATTTGAGCCTAAAAAAGGTGCTATAGAGTTTATACAAAAACTGTCTTTAAGCTATGAAATCCGGATTTTCACGACAAGAAATAGTCAAGATGTCCAAAAATGGCTTGTCAAACACCATTTTGACAGGTATATTGAGGATGTGACAAATAAAAAAGAACCTGCGTTTGCGTATATTGATGATCGAGGAATCAGGTTTAACGGCGATTATGATAAATTAATGTCTGATGTTAAAAATTTTAAGCCATACTGGAAAAAGTAATTCATCTAACAGCATCCGTTAATACTAAAAAGAAGTATAATTATGCCGGCAGAAAAATTTAAAAGTAATGAATACCCCCAAGATATTTGTTTTCGTACTAACCAAAACTAACTTTAACTTTGGACCAATTTATACAGGATTCGGACATCATGGAGCTTGGCTAAACTGACAAAAAACATTTCTTGCTTATTTTTTTTATTTGCTCAATAATACTAATGAAATTAAAAATCAATGTGGCTTGCCTTTAAATTTCCCAAATCTTTTGGGGTTATTGGTATTAAATTTTTTATAAAGAAGGTATGATTATATGAAAAGGAAATTAAACGCATTTAATAATATACACTATGAAAAATTTGAACTATCACAAATATCCTCTTAACAAAACAAGAAAAGTTTTAGTTTTTAATAAAGAACAGAGTGAATGGAATACTTTTTAACAGGATTAATATTAATATTTGCAGGCGGATTAATTTCTTTAATATTTGCCGAAAATTATAAAGCAAAAATTATTTCAATATTTTCATTTTCAGGAACGGTTTTAACCTCGATTCCTGCTTTTAAAATACTTTTTACAGGCAACGTTATTGAGAAAATATTTTATCTTCCGGAGCCTATAGGAAAAATACCTGTAGTTATTGATCCTTTATCGGCATTTTTTATCCTTGTTATTTCAATAATGAGTTTTCTCGGAACTGTTTATGCTTCAGGATATATCAAACCTTATTTAAACAAAAATAAAAATATTTCTTCTCATTTTTTATTTTTAAGTATATTAATATGCTCTATGCTTGGAGTTGTAACGATTCAAAATGCTCTTTTCTTTTTAATAGTATGGGAAATCATGTCTTTATCCTCTTTTTTCCTTATTATATTTGAAAACAATAAAAAAGAAGTTCTTTCAGCAGGAATAAATTACTTAATTTATATGCATATCTGCGTAATCTTTCTAATTCTTGGTTTTATAATGCTTTATTTAAAATCAGGAAGTCTTGAGTTTAATTCCTTTAAATCAGTTTTAGAGTCAAACAAAATCTTTGCAGAGACGATTTTTATTCTTTTATTCATAGGTTTTGGTACAAAAGCCGGTTTTGTCCCTTTCCATAACTGGCTGCCAAAAGCTCACCCGGCTGCGCCAAGTCATGTATCGGCTATTATGTCAGGAGTTATGATTAAAACAGGGATTTACGGAATTTTACGAGTCTTGACCCTTATTATCCCGTCTTTATCAATTTCATATTTTATTTTAATCATCTCGGCATTAACAGCACTATTCGGCATTTTATATGCAACAGCCCAGAAAGATATTAAAAAACTGCTTGCTTATTCTTCTATTGAAAATATTGGGATAATTGGAATAGGAATAGGTCTTGGAATGTTGGGATTAAGTTATCACAATAATTTAATTGCTACATTTGGCTTTGCAGGAGCTTTTTTGCATCTGTTAAACCACTCTATATTCAAGGAAATACTGTTTTTCTGTGCAGGTTGTGTTTATAAACAAACTCATTTAAAAGATATGGAGCAATTAGGCGGACTTGCTAAAAAAATGCCTTATACATCATTTTTATTTTTAATCGGTTCTATATCAATATCGGCTTTACCTCCATTTAACGGGTTTATTAGCGAATTTTTAATATATATGGGCTTATTAAAAGGATTAGTCATTAAAGATATTTACACAACGGTTCTAATCGTAGGAATTATAGCCTCAATTTCTTTTGTGGGTGCTATTGCATTGCTTTGTTTTACAAAAATTTTCAGTATAACTTTTTTAGGAGTTCCAAGATCTCAACAATCTCAGGATGTTAAAAAAGAAGTATCCTTCGTAATGTTATTGCCTGTTGTAATTCTAGCATTAGCAGCTCTTTTAATAGGTTTATTCCCTCAATATGCGGTATTAATAGTATTAAATCCTGTTAAATATTTAATTAATAACAATCCGGCATTAACAGATCTTTATTTACCTTTAGACTTGCTAAGGTATATTTCTTTAAGCAGTTTTGCTTTTATAGCAATGATTTTAGCAGTTTTTGGAATTAGGCGGTTATTACTTAAAAACAAGAAAACAGATATTCAAAACACATGGGGATGCGGATATAAAAAGATAAATAACAGAATGCAATATAGCG